>DOMR01000091.1 GCA_003509845.1 Chitinophagaceae bacterium
GTTTGTTGCTTTACTGGCTCTTTGTCCTGTGCATATAAAGTATCTTTCCAATCAGACCAAGTATAGCCAACTGCATGTTTTTTACCTCGCTCAGATAATAACCAATCTGCCAAATTCAAATATTTTTTATCATTGGTAACACGGTATAATTTTACTAAAGCCAATTCTAATTCTTGGTGCCCTGTTACCCAATTTCTTTTTCCAGGTCCAAAAACGGAATCAAAATAGTTTGCCCACTTAATAACCACATCTAAAAACTTTCTTTTACCAGTTGCATCATAATAAGCTACGGCTGCTTCAATCATATGACCTCCACAATAGTCCTCATGCATACTCATATCAGACCATCTTTTATCCAACCCTGTTAAAGTATAAAAAGTATTTAAATACCCATCTTGTAATTGTGCACTTGCAATTTTATCAATCCACTCATCTGCTTTTGCTTCTAGTGCTTTGTCCTTATTTGTTTTAATAGAATACGCCATAGCTTCAATGGCTTTATACACATCCGAATCATCATAAAAAATACCTTCATGCTTCTCGCCTCTGTTACGTGCTACTTTTTCAAAATTTCTAATACGTCCAGTTTTTTCCTCTGTTTGATAAATACAAGCTGCTAAAGTTTTGGTAGCGACCAAATCCATTTTGGGTTTCCAAAAAGCATCCGTCACATTTACTTTTGAAAAATTAACAGGTTCAATTTTTACATTTGAACTTTGGGCACTAATTTGAACTACAACAAAAAGACATATTATAAGGAGATATTTTTTCATGAAATTTTATTTTAAATTCATTATGAAATTTGATGTATTGAAAATAAACAAAAAATGATTCTAATAATTTAAAATTTGCCCTGCCTTGCCTTTAATTATTAAAACCCATTGACTTTACTATTGATAATCAAAGGAAAACCAACAAATAAGTTATCTCTAATATAATAATCAATTCATGTAAATTTGCGATATGGATGTAAAAATGGAGCCTTCCTGGAAACAAGCCTTGTCCCATTTATTTGATAAGCCTTATTTTTTGCAAATTGCCACGCATTTGAAAACCGAGCGCGCCACTAAAACTGTTATATATCCTAAAGGCAATCTAATATTTAATGCCTTTAACCAAACCCCTTATGACAATTTAAAGGTGGTTATCTTGGGTCAGGATCCTTATCATAACCCTGGTCAAGCGATGGGCTTAAGCTTTTCAGTTCCTGATGGCATAAAACCGCCTCCTTCCTTAATGAATATTTACAAGGAACTCAATAAAGATATTGGCATGGCGATTCCGATTACTGGCGATTTAACCAAGTGGGCAAACCAAGGAGTATTGCTATTAAATGCTGTTATGACGGTCAGGGAAAATGAGCCTGCCAGTCATGGTAAAATTGGATGGATGGAGTTTACAAATGATGTAATTAAGCATTTATCCAACGAAAAAAAAGGGCTTGTTTTTTTATTGTGGGGGAACTTTGCCCAGCAAAAACAGATATACATAGATGCAACAAAACATAAAATTTTGAAAGCTGCCCACCCTTCTCCATTAAGTGCCCACAATGGCTTTTTTGGTTGCAAGCATTTTAGTTTAACCAATGAATATTTGACCAACAATAATATAGACCCCATTGATTGGAAACCTTAATGATAATTTTAAAATGAAATTGATAAAAAATATTATTGCACGCGTATTAGCGATTTGGGCTATACTCCTATTTGTTTCAACGATGTTTATATTTTTTCCATTTTATATGGTTTGTTTTATTATTTCCGATCCACAAAAAACTAGATATCACCGGTTTTTATCTCAAATATGGATGCGCTTTTTTTTAACTTTATCAGGATGTACATTTAAAGTAACCGGGAAAGAAGTTTTTGACGGATTAGAAAATGCGGTTGTTGTATGCAATCACAATAGCTTAATTGATATACCTGTAAGCACCCCATTTTTAGCAAGGGCTAATAAAACTATTGCAAAAAAGAGTTTTGTATATGTCCCTTTATTTGGTTGGATTTATCAGTTTGCTTCTGTAATTGTTGATCGAAAAAATTATCAAAGTCGTCGAGAAAGTTATGAAGAAATGAAACGCGTTTTAAATAACGGACTTGATATGCTAATTTATCCTGAAGGCACACGCAACAAAACAGATAATCCGTTAAAATCATTTTTCGATGGCGCATTTAGATTATCTGTGGATACAGGAAAACCCATTGTACCAGTCGTGATTTTAAATACTAAAAAAATATTGCCAGCAAAACCAATTTTATATCTAAAACCTGGTAAAATTATATTAAATATCCTTCCAGCTATTTCACCAGTAGGTCACACTACAGAAACCTTAAAAAAATTGGTATTTGATATAATGGCTGAACATTATCAAAAAAATAATAATTCATAGTAAACAATAGCAAAACTGCGTTGAATATAAGTAACTGTATAGTGCAGTACTTAACTAATAAGAAGATGAGGAGAATGTTCTACTTCTATTAATTTTCAAATCCCTCAGTATCCCTGATTTTGGATTCACCGTAATACTAAATGATTTATACAATCCTATCGGAGTGACATTTATGGCTAATTGCCAACAATGCATTTCTCTTGTGATAAACATACTTAATTGTTGTATGCTTCGCTTAGCAACATCTATATATCCCGTTCCACCCAACTTCCATTTTGGGGTAATACTAAAATCACCGTTAAAGTTTAAACTTGAATACGTATTAATCTGAAACCCAGAATAATCAGGTTTCATGTATCTTGAAAATTGAAAAGAATAGGACAAGGTTAAAGTCCATGGAATATTAAAATCAGTAAACTCTGCTGGATTAGATTTAGCGTATTGCAATTGCCTTTGTTGCTCATCAGGGGTCATGAATGGATCAATAGGAATATCTTTTTGTTTTGATTCCTTTCCGTCGGCTGATTTACTTTTAAAGGAAGTAGAAAAGGATAGCCCCCCACTAGTAATATTGCCAAATTTTAATTTCGTTGGATCAATGTCAAGCTTATTCACCCTGAAACCTTGTTGATCCGTTTGGTAAGGATCCATAGTCAAATTGGAAGTAATATTTAAATTTTCAAACAAAGTGGTTCTCATGTAGATATTGAAATTACCTAAAGCAAAACTATCAGCTAAGAAATTATAACTAGAGTTAAATCCAAATCCTTCAATTAATTTGACTTTCTTAAATGCACCTTCCGTAGTATCTTTCTTATCCTTCAATTTCATCTCCAATAAATTATCTACACCAAAGCCCATTCCTCCAAAAGTACCTTCCGAATAACCACCACCAATCCCGCCATCATATTTTGAAAAACGATAATTCCGACCCGTAGAGTCAATTTGGGTGGTGTAATGATAGGCTGCTGCTAAATCAGGTGTATAACTCATGGAAATACTTGGCCTAACCTCATGCCGGATAGCTTGGACACTGCTATTTTTCTTGAATTTATAGGTACCAAAAATT
>DOMR01000037.1:0-944 GCA_003509845.1 Chitinophagaceae bacterium
GGAGAAATAGAAAGTTTAGGATCACTAATTTGACCACTTCTAGCACCTGCTAAATCATAATTGTAAAGTTGGATAGTAGGGATGGCGTTATTGTTAAAATAATTATCTTGGAATGGCGTAGATAAAAACTTAGTGTAATCACCTCTGATACCATAGTTGATGGTTAAATTATCAGTTACTCTTACTTCATCATTGATAAAAGCACTTCCACGGCCTGTGTAAAAACTTGCAGCCGCTTTGGTATTATCACCATAAGTATTATCCAATAAAGAGAAAGATCTTGCATACTGGAATGGCGCCTTATCATTTAAGAAATCAGGTAAAGAGTTGTAAGTATAAGTACCAAAGTTATCACGTATAAATACGTTGTATGATTTACTTAATTCATAATCAATACCTAAAGTTAAACTGTGTTTATTGATATTGAATTTGATATAATCTAAAAAGTTTTTATTGGTTTGTTTTAACAAATTAGCCGCTGAAAAGTTTTCAGATCCAAAAGTGATTTGATTGGAGCTACTTCCGTCGTTAATAATAACACGAGGGAAAGCTGCACCAATTTGGCTTCTATCATCAGTTACATCAGTAAGCGTGAATAACATTTTATTAGTAATGCCATTTTTGAAATTACTTCTTAACTCAGCAGATACTGAATTTGTTTTATTTGGATATAAAACTCCATTATTGTAAAAGTTAACTCTTGTTGAACTTGAAGCTGAAGTATTATAATTTTGTGATTCTGTGCGACGATAAGAGATGCTTAAACGATGATTTGAATTGATATTCCAATCTAACTTTGTCGCTAATCTTTTTGAACTGATGGTTTCAGGATTATCAGCATATGAACCCATGTCGTAACCATATTTTGATTTAACTGTTGTTACCAAAGCATCAATATCTGCCTTTTTACTTACACCTCTGTAACCTGCAATATCAAATGGTTG
>DOMR01000037.1:1086-3062 GCA_003509845.1 Chitinophagaceae bacterium
TTCAACTTTGTAGCAGCAGATTTTAAACCTGTTGGCGTTTTACCCGTTAAATCTTGGTTTTGTGTAAAGCTATAAACTGTTCCAGAAGTCGTGTTAGTTCCACCTTTAGTTGTAGCGTTGATACCACCACCTGTAAAGTTACCAATTGAAGCGTCAAATGGAGAAACCATTACTTGAATTTGATCAACCGCATCCATTGAAATAGGACCTACTGCAGTTTGACCACCATTTGTACCACTTGCACTCAAACCAAATTGATCATTGTTCACAGCTCCATCAATATAGAAAGAATTAAAACGGTTATTTTGACCAGCAATTGAAATACCAGTTAATCCGCCAGTACCACCTAATAATTTAACAGAAGGGGTAAAGCGTAAAAAATCTTGTAAATTACGACCAACAGTTGGTAAGTTTTCAATTTTATCACGACCGATGGTTGTTTGTGTTCCACCTCTTACTGATAAATCAGAAGCGTTACGTGTTGCTCTAACAGTAACGTCGGCTAATTTTGCAGCTTTGTTGTATAAAACAACATCTACACGTGATGCATCTCCCAAGTTGATATAAATATCTTCCTTTTTTTCAGTTTGATAATTCACATAAGAAACTGAAATAGTGTAAGGTCCACCAGGTTGCATGTTGCTAATTTCAAAAGCACCTGATTTTCTTGATTGTACTTTGTATTCAGTTCCAGTAGGTACATGTAACACAGTTACTGTTGCCCCTACAAGAATTTCGCCATTATCGGCTTTAACAGATCCAGTTAAGCTACCAGTAGTGTTTTGCGCAAAAGTCAAAACAGGTAACAATAACATTGCTACGATAAAATGTAGTAATTTTTTACTTGACATATAATTGTTTGTTTAAGTGATGCAAAGAAACAAAATAAATTGATTACTTAATTTATGTTTTTGTTAACAAATTATTACTTTGTTAAAAATAAACTAATTACATATTTATAAATAAAGTAATATATTATAAAAAACTCCCTAAATTCTTCAATTTTTAGCGGTGGTAGGAGTTTTCAGTTTCATTTTCCCTTTCCTTCTCATATGCCTTGATAATTGCTTTTACCAATTTATGTCTTACTACATCCTCTTCGTCTAGTTGAATATGTGCTATTCCTTCGATGTTTTGTAAAATGCGAGAAGCTTTTTCTAAGCCACTTTTTTGATTGCGCGGTAAATCCACTTGGGTGGGGTCGCCTGTAATGATTGCTTTTGCATTGGAACCGATACGCGTTAAAAACATTTTAATTTGCAAATCATTGGCATTTTGTGATTCATCTAAGATAATAAATGCATTATCCAAAGTTCTTCCGCGCATGTAAGCAAGTGGTGCAATTTCAATAGTACGTGTGGTCATGTAGTAACCTAATTTATCTGCGGGAATCATGTCATCTAATGCATCATACAATGGTCGTAAATAAGGATCAATTTTTTCTTTTAAATCACCAGGTAAAAATCCCAAACTCTCTCCGGCTTCAACAGCGGGTCTTGTTAAAATAATTTTTTTAACCAATTTGTTTTTTAATGCACGTACTGCAAGCGCAACCGCAGTATAGGTTTTACCAGTACCTGCGGGTCCAATGGCAAAAACGATATCATTTTTATCTGCAGCTTGCACCATCTTTTTTTGATTCGCTGTGCGCGCGCGTACTGTTTTTCCATTAGGCCCAAATACCAATACTTCATTGGGGTTTTGCTCTACAAAATTGTCAATAATTTCTGCATCATCTCCGCCTAAAATTTGTTCAAAATAATTTTCACTTAAATGACCATTGCGTTCCATGTATTGAATGATGAGTTCAATTTTTTCTTTCGCCAAATCAATTTGTTCTGGTGCACCACTTAGTTTTATTTGGGTACCTCTTGATAAAATTTTTAATAATGGAAATTTCTTTTTTAAAATATCAAACTTGCTGTTGTTTACGCCGAAAAACTCAATAGGGTTAACGGTTTCTAGGTTGATGATTG
>DOMR01000037.1:3237-10080 GCA_003509845.1 Chitinophagaceae bacterium
GGGATGCTTCCCAAACGAATGAAATAGTTGAATTCGTTTAATTATAAGGATGAATACACTTAATTATTAAAACAGAAAAGGAGTGATCAGAGATAAGAATTAACAATTGCGCAATGCGGAAATTGTTTTTATTGGATCTGCTGCTTTAAAAACAGTAGTGCCTGCAACCAGTACATCGGCCCCTGCGGTCACTAATGCTTTGGCATTTGTTTCGCTAACACCACCATCAATTTCAATTAAAGTTTTTGCGCCTGCATTTTGTATGATTGATTTTAAAGTGGTCACTTTTTCATAAGTGCCATCAATAAATTTTTGGCCGCCAAAACCAGGGAATACACTCATCACACAAACAAGATCAATTTCGGAAATAAATTCTTTTAAAACATGAATGTCTGTATCCGGATTAATAGCAACACCCGCTTTCATGCCATGGGCTTTTATTTGTGCAAGCGTGTCCAATAAATTAGGGCAGGCTTCATAATGCACAGTTAATATATCTGCCCCGGCTTTTTTAAATGCTTCAATGTATTTTTCAGGATGCACAATCATCAAATGCACATCGCAAACCTTGGTAGTTGCGTTTCTTATTTGTTCAATGATCGGTAATCCAAAACTAATATTAGGAACAAAGCTGCCATCCATCACATCCAAATGATACCATTCCGCTTCACTCTTATTTAATATCTCACAGGTATTACCTAAATGTAAAAAATCAGCAGCTAATAGGGAGGGCGCAATGATGGTCATTGTTTAAGTTTGAATCAAAGGTCTTGAATTTTTTAGACACTGTCATTTTTTTGTCATTTTTTTTATAAAATCAAATTCACTGACCAAAGTCAGTTGTTTTAAAAATCTTGCAATTACTTTTGCGGTCAATATATATGTATATGAATAAGCCAATTCTATTTTTAGCAGGATTATTAAGTTGTATGACTGCTTTTAGTCAAAATGATTCTATTTTATTTGCGGGTGAGCCCCATTTTAAAAATGTGATTCAGCTAACCAATGGGGGAGACAATGCCGAAGCGTATTGGAGTTTTGATAATAAGCGGATTACATTTCAGCGTTCCAGCCCAAAGGATGGCGTAAACTGTGATCAAATTTTCATGGGTTTAGTTCCCATTAATAATACAACGCCTTTTACTTATAAATCAATTAGTGGAGGCAAGGGCCGCACTACTTGTAGCTATTTTACTAAGGATGGTGCACATATTATTTATGCTTCTACAAAAGGCGGGGGTAATGATTGCCCGCCACCGGTGGATCGTGCAAAGTATGGCAACAAATACATTTGGCCTTTATATAATACCTATGATATTTTCATGGCCGATACCAATGGGGTAGTGGTGAAGCAATTAACCAATGCTAAAGGATATGATGCGGAAGCAACTTTGTCCTATGACGGTAAGCGCATGATTTATTGTAGTGATAAAGATGGCGACTTGGATTTATATGTCATGAACTTGGCTACTGGTAAAGAAAAGAAAGTGACGAATACTTTAGGTTATGATGGGGGCGCTTGGTTTAGCCCAGACGGTAAAAAAATTGTTTGGCGCGCAAGTCGCCCTTCTACACCAGCGGAAGTGGCAGAATACAAATCATTATTGGCAGAAGGTTTAGTAGCACCTACTAAAATGGAAGTGTTTATTGCGGATGCAGATGGGTCCAATGCAAAACAAATCACCAATTTAGGGCAAGCCAATTGGGCACCCAACTTTACGCCTGATGGGAAGCATATCATTTTTTGTAGTAACCACGAATACAAATACGGATTCCCTTTCAATATGTATTTAATGGATTTGGAGGGGAATAACATTGAAAAAATTAGCCGTGATAAAGGGTTTGATGCTTTTCCGATGTTTAGCCCAGATGGTAAAAGAATTATGTTCTCTTCTAATAGAAATAATGGCGGCACCAGGGATACGAATTTATTTGTAGCGGATTGGGTGGATTAATAGGTTTGTAGATAAAGTTGTATTTTAGCCACTCAAACAAATCAATTACTATGAATACTGGTTTATTACACTTACATAATATTTTAAGATGGGTGATTCTGATTACCCTTTTATTGAGTATTTACAAATTATTTGTAAAACAAGATGCCCTTAAAACAAGCAAAATTTTATTCATTGCCTCGCATACCACATTACTTATTGGGTTGTACCAATACTTTGTAAGCAGCTTATTGGGTTTTAAGGCGATTCAAACTGCTGGAATGAAAACAGTGATGGGTGATTCAGTGAGTCGTTTTTGGGGAATGGAGCATGCTTTCACGATGATTATTGCCATCATTTTGATTACCATTGGACATATTCGTTATAAAAAGTCAGGAAAAGCAGGTTTAACACCTGTTTTATATCTTCTTGCGCTCGTTTTCATCCTTTTAATGACACCTTGGCCGTTTAAGGCAGGGGTGGGCCGTCCTTGGTTCCCTGGGATGTAACATGTAAAGTGTTGACTATCAATATATTAAAAAGGAGAAGTTTCGCTTCTCCTTTTATTTTGGGCTTTTTTCAATATTTCGGGGTGAATTTTTCATAATTCCATTCATTTCCATATCTTTGCAACCCCAAAATAAGTATGTCAAAACAACCGCTGATTAAACAAGATGGAGTAATTATAGAAGCTATGAGCAATGCCATGTTCAGAGTGAAATTAGAAAATGGACATGAAATTTTGGCAACAATCTCTGGTAAAATGCGCATGCACTATATCAGAATTTTGCCTGGGGATAAAGTGGGTTTGGAAATGAGTCCTTACGATTTGACAAGAGGAAGAATCAATTTCAGACATAAGTAAGATGGTGTAGAAAGGGAGGATGAGATTGATTTGTATGGGTTTAGATTAAAAATAAGTTGAAAATAAATATTAAAAAATAAAAGATGAAAGTTAGAGCATCTATCAAAAAAAGAAGTACCGATTGTAAGATCGTGAAGCGCAAAGGAGTTTTATATGTAATCAACAAAAAGAATCCTCGTTTTAAACAAAGACAAGGATAATTTTTATTATTAGAAATCCATTTTAACAAAAACAAAATAAGTTTTAAAATATGGCTCGTATCGCCGGTATAGATTTACCAAAAAACAAAAGAGGAGAAATAGGGTTAACGTACATCTTTGGAATTGGACGTTCAACTGCTCAATACATTTTAGACAAAGCTGCTATCAGCTATGATAAAAAAGTAAATGAGTGGAATGATGATGAGCAAACTGCTATTCGTAATATCATCAACGCTGAATTCAAAGTGGAAGGTGCGTTAAGAAGTGAAGTTTCAATGAGCATTAAGCGTTTATTGGATATCGCATGTTACCGTGGATTGCGTCACAGAAAAGGTTTACCAGTTCGTGGACAAAGAACTAAAACAAATGCACGTACGCGTAAGGGTAAGCGTAAGACAGTTGCTGGTAAGAAGAAAGTGGCTAAGAAATAATAATACCTAAAGGAAGTTTGCTGATTTATTAGCCTACTTCCTTTTGTTATAAAAATCCAATAGCAATTAGATCCTGGAAACAGGGGAGATTGTGTTGGTTTCCGCTTCGGCGGAATTTCAATTTAAATAACCGCTCCTTAAAAAGAGCATACCTCAAAAAAAATGGCAAAACCAATCAAAGCACAAAACAGTGCAAAAGCGGCTTCTAAAAAAAGAGTCGTGAAAATTGATGCATCGGGTGAAGTTCGTATCAATGCTACTTTCAACAATTTAATCATTTCTTTTACCAACAAAGTAGGCCAAGTAATTAGCTGGAGCAGTGCTGGTAAAATGGGTTTCAGAGGTTCTAAAAAGAACACCCCATACGCAGCGCAAATGGCAGCAGCTGACGCAGCAAAAGTTGCATTAGATGCTGGTGTGAAAAGAGTAGATGTATTTGTGAAAGGTCCAGGATCTGGACGTGAAGGAGCGATTCGTTCTATCTCACAATCTGGCATCGAGGTAACAAGTATTCGTGATGTGACGCCAATGCCTCATAACGGATGTCGTCCTCCAAAACAAAGAAGAGTTTAATTATTTATATTTTATAAAAAGGGTATATCATTCATTTTAGATTTTTACTGATGATGTACCGTCACTAAAAAATCACAAACAAGAATTATGGCACGTTACACAGGACCCAAAACCAAAATTTGTCGCATTTTCGGCGAACCTATTTTAGGAAACGCTAAATGGTTAGGCAAAAACAGCAACCCTCCAGGCCAACACGGCGCACAACGCAAGCGTAAGCAATTAGGAGAGTATGCATTACAGTTAAGAGAAAAGCAAAAAGCGAAATATACCTATGGTGTATTAGAGCGTCAATTCCGCAAAACATTTGAGGAAGCTTCTCGTATCAAAGGTGTTACAGGTGAAAACTTGATCAAATTATTAGAATCACGTTTGGACAATACCATTTATAGAATGGGATTAACAGCGAGTCGTCCTGAAGCACGTCAGTTGGTATCACACAAGCACATCACTGTTAACGGTGAAGTGACCAATGTACCTTCTTACACATGTCGCCCAGGTGATGTGATTGCTTATCGTCCAAAGAGTGCGCATAACACTTCAATCGTTAGCAAGCAACGCGGAAAAAATACAAAATTCAGTTGGGTAGATTGGAATGAAAATACCAATACAGGTACTTTCATCACCATGCCTGAGCGTGAAGCTGTTCCTGAAAATATCAAGGAGCAATTAATCGTCGAATTGTATTCTAAGTAGTAAGCAATAACAAAATTTTTTCCACTAGGAAGAATCAAATAAAAAATAAATTGACATGGCTATATTAAGTTTTCAAAAACCAGATAAAATTGTTTTACAAAAAGCAAACGACTTTGAAGGACAATTCGAATTCCGTCCATTAGAGCCTGGCTTTGGTTTAACTTTAGGTAATGCTTTAAGAAGAGTTTTATTAAGCTCATTAGAAGGCTTTGCAATAGTAGGTATCAAAATTGAAGGAGTTGACCATGAGTTTGCTACTTTGAAAGGCGTTACTGAAGATGTTACAGAAATGATTTTGAACTTAAAGCAAGTTCGTTTTAAGCGTAAAGCTGACCAAGATGTTTCTTCAGAAAAAATCACTATTTCTATCAAAGGAAGCAGTGAATTTAATGCAGGTAATATTGGTGATGCTTCTCAACAATTTCAAGTAATGAATCCTGAATTAGTAATTTGTACGATGGATGCAACTGCGAAATTAGAGATTGAATTAACCATCAGCAAAGGCCGTGGTTACATTCCTTCTGAAGAAAATAAATTAAAAGAAATGCCATTTGGCTATATCGCTATTGATTCAATTCATACCCCAATCAAAAATGTTAAATACGCTATCGAAAACTATCGTGTTGAACAAAGAACGGATTATGAAAAATTAATTTTAGATGTTGCTACAGATGGTACGATTCATCCTGAAGAGGCGGTGAAACAAGCTTCTCGCATTTTGATTCAACATTTAATGATTATCACGGATGAGAATATCACTTTTGATAATAAAGAAGATAAGAAAGAAGATGTAGTGGATGAGCAAGTTTTACAATTAAGAAAAGTATTGAAAACACCATTGGAAGATTTAGATCTTTCAGTGCGTGCATTCAATTGCTTGAAAGCTGCTAAAATTAATAGCTTAAGTGAACTAGTTCAATATGAGCAAGAAGATTTGATGAAGTTTAGAAACTTCGGTCAAAAATCTTTATCTGAAATTGAGCAAGTTTTAATCGAAAGAGGATTAAGCTTTGGAATGGATTTAGGTAAATTAGGATTAGACAAATTAGATTTACAATAGTCGTTAAGGCTAGGGTAGGTCACTATTTATAACCGAGCGAAAGCTCAAACCTCACAATTCCTGACACGGTGTGAGGATAAAATTTAAAAGTCATGCGTCACGGAGACAAACAAAACAACTTAGGTCGTAAAAAGGCACACAGAGATGCCTTATTAATGAACCTTGCTTGTCAAATTATTACGCACAAGCGTATTGTAACAACATTAGCAAAAGCAAAAGCGCTAAGAAAATATGTTGAGCCATTGATTACTAAAACTAAAAAATCGGCGAACAAGGAAGAAATCATGCATAACCACAGAGTGGTGTTTAGCTATTTGAACGACAAAATTGCTGTTAAAGAATTATTTACAGTAGTTGCGCCTAAAATTGCAACACGTCCAGGTGGCTATACTAGAATTATCAAATTAGGTATACGTCCAGGTGATAATGCTGAAAAAGCAATGATTGAATTAGTTGATTTCAATGAAATTTACGGTAATTCAATTGCTACAGCTGCGGAACCTGCTAAAAAAACACGTCGTAGTAAAGCACCAGCAGCGCCTAAAAAGGCAGCAGCTGAAGCAGAAGCTCCAACGACTGAGAACCCAACGACTGAAGCACCTGCTGCTACAGATGAAGCAACACCTGCTGAATAATGATCGTCACTATTTGACATATAAGGCAAGACTTCAGTCTTGCCTTTTTTTTGCCTAAAATGGGCTTAAAAAGCGGAATAAACAATATGTTCAAAAGTTATTATGGAAAAGTAAAAAATAGTTTCTTTTTTTGCATAACAAAACACCAATACAATGACTCCACAACCTGCAATTTTAGTTTTAGCTGATGGTAATGTATTTCACGGTCAAGCTTTTGGTAAAATTGGTACCACGACTGGTGAGATTTGTTTTAATACTGGGATGACAGGCTACCAAGAGGTTTTTACAGATCCTAGTTACACTGGCCAAGTGATTATCATGAACAATGTTCATGTGGGAAATTACGGGGTAAAATCAACGGATGTTGAAAGTAAATCTGTAAAGATTCATGGATTAATCGGACGCAACTTAGAAGAAAAATACAGTCGTTTAATGGCAGATGGTAATTTGAA
>DOMR01000048.1 GCA_003509845.1 Chitinophagaceae bacterium
ACTGATATATTGTATTAGCTGTTGTACTTCCATAAAAAATGCCAAGTTATTGTCATGCTTCCCCATAAGTAATATGGTTAATAATTGTTCCGGGAAAAAAAACATGATGCTGCCACTAAACAAACAAAAAATGGATAACAAAATATTTTGTTGTTTTTTTAATCGCTTCCATTCTTTAAATCCCAATTGATGCGTACCTGCAGCATGGGGCATTACGGCTGATCCATAAGCATTCACCAACATCCTAAAACTAGAAATTAATTTATCAATAAATCCATAAGCCGATAAATACAATGGGGTAACAAAGGAAGGAATTGCGAATAAAAATAATGACTGTTGTAAATGCACTGTTAATCCATTGCCCAATACCAAACTATTTGTTTTTAATAAATCGAGTAGTTTGTCAGTATTGGGGTAATATTCGGATAAGCCTTCTTGGAAAAATATACTTTTCAAATAAAATGCATTGAGTAATAACATGACTATTCCAGTTCCCAATAAACTGATTTGAATAATATACGCACTATCTCGCATTAGATAAATCAATAGTAGTAAAGCCAATCTAAAAAATAAGTTGATGAAAGTATACTTATTGATATTATAAGTCGCTATTAAATAAAATTGTGGATTGATAAACTCAGCTAGTATCATTGGGAGTATCATAAAATAATACACCCCATTTTTAATAAAGATGGGTAAGGTAGATACAATAACAATAGCAATAAGCAAGGGTATGAATCGCATAGCCATGGTATTGGCTATTACCCTTTTTTTATCTTCCATTGTGACCGCCTTTTTTATTTCAACCATGCTTGTTTGCATGGTGCCATAGTTAACAAAAATAGCAATGAGTGAACCAAAGGACAATGCTAAAAAATATACCCCTAGTTTTTCAGCATTAATATGATGTACCAATATAGGTATAACCATTAACTGAAATACAGCATTGGTAATACTGAATATTAGTAACGATACAAATTGATTTATAGTGGGAAAGTGTAACTTCATTTATTTTTATACAATTACAATTGTATTTTTTGTTTTGCTGATACTATTGTTTGATCTTCTTAATCGGATATTACTCGGGTGTATTAATTACTTTAATGATTAAACTTCCCATAGACCATGATTCATCACACATTTGATCAGCAACATTTTTTTGAACCAATAAATCTCTAAAATTGATACGCACTTTTGAGGCACTGTGCTTTATTGTTTTATTTATTTTATACACCGAAGTTTTAAATACATCTGTCATATGACAAATGCCTGCAATATCCAGATAAGCGCCAGTTTTTGGAGGATTATTTATCATCCCATATTCTGCCGGATAGGATTGGTACAAACAATAAATAGCGTTACAAGGTGTGTTTGAAAAAGTTGCATTTAAAACCGTGGTTCCATCCATGTTGATATTCCAAATATCTGGGCCATCTATCCCGCCATAGTTATTGTTGCCATCCCAACTATCATGAAACCTAGGTTCTGCAATAATTTCAATGGCTTGGTGTGTGGGCAAATTTTCAAGATCAATCGTAAAACCTCCTTTGTTATATCGACCTATTAAGTATTCGCCATTGTTTTTATATAAGATAGCGCCAGTTAGTTTATCAGTTACACCGGTTTTAAAATTGTTATTATACACCACCGCCTCATTATATCCCGATTTTACACAACCCATTGTTAGCATAATAGCCGTTAAAATGGTAAATAATTGCGCTTTTCTTTTGAATGTTAGATGCTGCATAATTGAATTATATTAGAATGGGTATTCGTTAATTGAATTTTGATATTAGTTTTTTTATAATGCTTCGCCTTTCTTAGTCACATTTTTGACATGCAAATGACTAAAAGACAAAGGTTTATCAGTATAAAACAAAAATATTCTAATTATTATTATCCACCTAAAATTGAAGATTAATTAATGGTTTTTGAGCGGCAACGGGGGCTGTTTGCGCTCCCTTAAAAGTAAGGAAACTATATGATTTATAGCAATTTAATGGGTGCTAATAGGTTGCCTGGACTTGGCTTCAATTTTGGGACTGAATTTGAGTCCTGAATTTGAGGTTTTTGGGGTGGTTTTTTTCGATTTTGGGCCAGGGTTGGCTGATTTTAAGCGTTTGCGTCTGTTTCAATTCATTTGTACCCCAAAAGCCACTGGTTAATACATGGATAGCATATGCCTATTTATGTTTAATTCGTTGTATAACATTAAATTAGTTGTAGGGCGATTTAAATGGTATTATTTTCTCTAAATTCGAATTATGAAGACAATGAACTTGAACATTCCTGATAATGTAGAAATCAATAACAACGAACTAACCGTTATCGTTGCTACTAGATTATACGAAATTGGGAAACTATCACTTGGTCAAGCTGCCGAAATGATCGGATGTTCTAAAAGTTCCTTTATTGAACTATTAGGAAAATATAATATTCCCATTTTTAATTACCCTGCATCTGATTTAGCATCAGATGTAAGTAATGCATAAAAATATTATTGTTGACACCAGCTGTCTAATTATTCTTACTAAAATTAACGAGCTTAATCTACTTAGGCTTCTTTATTCTAAAGTTTTTGTTACTAACGAAATTGCAAATGAGTTTGGTAGTGAATTGCCAGATTGGGTTGCTGTTTGCCCAATCGAGAGAAATAATATAAAATTACTTTTTGAATCAAAAATAGACAGGGGTGAGGCAAGCGCAATTCTATTAGCATTAACAATGCCAGATAGTACTATTATTATGGATGATTTAAAAGGTAGAACTTTTGCAAAGCAATTTAAATTAAATGTTACCGGCACTATTGGTGTAATAATTGCAGCAAAGAATAAAAATATAATATTGAGTATAAAACCAATTTTAGATAAAATAAAAGAAACAAATTTTTTTATATCTAAAGAGATTGAAGATGCGGCCTTAATGTTAGCAAAAGAAATATAAAATTTTCTCCCTACTCCACCACCCCGTCTGTAATCACTACATCACTTAAAGCCCCGGTGCATAAGCCTTTGATGGTGATGGATTCGCCAACTTTTTGAATAATAGCGGCAGTGCTGATCATAGTTACGGATACATTGGAAAATGAATCGGTTCGGCCAATTACTAGGGTTGTTTTACCTTCTTGATTTTTATCGATACTTAAAAGGTTGCCTGTGACTACTACCGCCTTATTTAAATATAAGCTATTGGCTAATTTTTCATCGGCCTGGTATTTAGCAACTAAGGAATCAGATGTAATTGCAATACCAATTTCAGATTGTACTTGTCTACGATGTTGACTTGAATATACAAATACGTAATAGTAAACACTAAAAGCAATGGCAGCGATTAAAGCAATTACAATGATTATTTTATTTTTTGTAGACATAGCTTATTGGTTTTATGCAATCGTGTAAATTAACAATAGCTTATATAAAAAAACCATTTGTAGCTATTGACTAATTCTTTTTACTTTATTTTAATTACCTGTTATATTAAAACTTTAAGTTCTTCAACTCTTTCGGCTTTTTTAAAGTAAACACCCTGGAAATATTGAATCCAAATCGCAAATCACCTTTTCCCCAGCTGCCTGCTGTTTCATTGATAAAGGTACGCTCTGTCATGCCTGTTGAATTACTTACATGTAACTGAAACACATGACCACCTGTTTCAATGTCAACCCCTACTGATAAAGGATCGTAGTAGCCAGCTAATTTATCAATACGATAAAAATATTCAGTAGTAATATTCACGCGCTTACTGATTCTTTGTCTAAAGCCAATACCCAAAGAATAAAAGTCATTAGGAATATTTACATTTTCTACAATATTATAATGTAAAAGTGTTGGTGTTAGTTGCAAAGAAAATTGATCATTAAATTTTCGTGCAAATAAAATTTGATGGGCGAATGAAAACTTATCGGAAACATAGGGTTCGTAGATGTTCGTGGCATTCTTCAGTGATTTATAAATAGTACTTCCGACGTAACTTATACTAATCGGGATATTATGTTCCCCTACTTGTTGGCGAATAATTTTATATTTTACAAACCCATCAAATTGTTTTTGAAATGT
>DOMR01000070.1 GCA_003509845.1 Chitinophagaceae bacterium
TCTGACATTCAATTTACGCCTGGCCTTGAAAAAACAATTTATTTTGGTAATGCTGATAATAGTAGCTGGAGTATAAATCCTTATTTATATTGTAATTTTAGTACAGTTAATTATTATGAATCCAACGTTACTCGTCGTTTAAATGGTCCAAGAGGCCCAAGGGCAGCACAAGCAATCGGCCCCCAAATAACAAGTACCACAGTAGTTCAAAATAAAGGATTTAAATTATTGAATACTGATTTTTCAATGCCCTTATCTTATGAGAATACGCATTGGCTTGCTACCTTCACGCCCACGTATTCAATACCCTTCAACAAAATTGAAACCATATCTACAAACACAATTACTTCAGCAACTGGCACCACCACAAATAAAGTGAATTCAACACCGTATTCTGAATTACATTTAAATAATCAATTTTATTTTCAAATCGGGGTTACTTATAAATTTTAATAATGCGCTTAACTAAAACAACTAAAATATTATTAATCGCATCCAGCTTATGGTATTTTGGAGAAGGTTTATTTGGCCCCCTGTTTGCAATTTACGCTGAAAAAATTGGCGGTGATTTATTAGATATTACTTGGGCTTGGGCCTTTTATTTGGTAACTACCGGTGTTTTTTATTTTATCATCGGAAAATATTTTAATCATTCAACGTATAAAAAACATGTAATGATTGCGGGTTATGGGTTAAATGCTTTGCTCACCTTTGGTTATATGTTTGTTTCAAATCCAACCCAACTATTTCTTTTACAAATTGGATTGGGTATTGCGGAAGCCTTAAGTGCACCCATTTGGGACTCACTTTTCGCCAGTAATATGGAAGATACGGAGAACACCTTTCACTGGAGTTTGGCAAGTGGGCACACCCATTTTGTATCTGGCATAGCTATTGCTATTGGTGGTTTAATTGCTAACTACATCTCTTTTGATGCTTTATTTTTGACCATGGGTATCATTCAAGTTATTGCCACATTTGTGCAAGCCAAGCTTTTGTTTTTGAACAAATCTAATTAATAGGCATAGCTTTAATTTTGTCGTACCTTCGAGGTATACAAGTATTAAATATTTTATTTTGAAGTTTATAGATTTAGGTTTGGACCCACGTATTTTAGAAGGGATTGACGCAATGGGTTATGAAAATGCGACACCTGTGCAACAACAGGTAATGGTTCCCATTTTGGAAGGGAAGGATATTATTGCTGCTGCGCAAACTGGTACTGGAAAAACAGCTGCTTTTTTATTACCCTTATTACACCGATTACTCACTTCCCCGCATCATGCTGGTGACATTAATGCAATGATTATTGTGCCTACGCGTGAGTTAGCGATCCAAATAGCTGAAAGTATTGAAGGTCTTTCCTATTTTACTGATGTTAGTTCCATCGCAGTTTATGGTGGTGGTGACGGGAATTCATTTGTCACAGAAAAAAAAGCTTTAACGAGCGGTGTTGATATTGTGGTTTGTACCCCCGGCAGAATGATTGCACATTTAAATATGGGCTATGTTAAATTAAAAGGGCTTAAATATTTAGTATTGGATGAGGCTGATCGTATGTTAGATATGGGTTTTAGTGATGACCTGTCAAAGATTGTTACCTTTTTACCCGCGGTTCGTCAAAACCTTTTGTTTTCAGCTACTATGCCTGCAAAGATGCGCGTGCTAGCAAAAAAATTATTACACGATCCTATAGAAATTAACATTGCAATTTCGAAACCGCCTGAGCAAATAGTTCAAAAAGCATTCATTGTATATGAAGCACAAAAAGTGCCCATTATAATTGACATGCTAAGCTCAAAAAAGTTTTCAAAAGTAATTGTGTTCTGTTCAAAAAAATTGAATGTCAAACAATTAACTTTAAAATTAAAGCACGCGAACTTAGCAGTTGCAGAAATTCATTCTGACTTAGACCAAAAAAGCAGGGAACAATATTTACAAGATTTTAGAAATCAAAAAATTAATATTTTGGTGGCAACCGATGTTTTAAGCAGAGGTATTGACATTGACGATATTGATTTAGTGATTAATTATGATGTGCCTAATGATGGCGAGGATTATATACACCGAATAGGACGAACCGCGCGTGCAGCTACATCTGGCACTGCATTTACACTTGTTAGCGAAAATGAACAAGGCAAATGTGGAGTTATAGAACAACTTTTAGGTGCCCCTATTTTTAAAGGAACGGTACCAGTTGAATTTGGACCAACGCCAGCCTACAATCCAAAATCCGTGGTAAAAAAAGGGTTTAATCGTAGGAGATAATTTTTTAAGAAAGCACTTAGTTATATATTTGTAAAAAATCAATCAAATGAAATATTTATTTACCTTATTTATTCTTTTAAATATCCTATGTAATAAGGCAGACCAACCTGCAGTTGAATATTTTAAAGGAAAATTAGTTTTACAAGGTATTTGTATGAATTATGTGATACAAATTGTTGAAGGTTCCGTTAATCCAACATTGTATGAACAGAGCTGGGTGAATCCCTTGACCAATACAACTTATAAAAACGTATTTGGTTTAGCTAGTATCTGTACTTTCCCATCTAATATTAAAGAAGGAGATGAGTTTTATTTCACCATTCCCAAAAATCCAGTTGCACAAACCTGTGCGCAGTGTAAAGCCTATAGTCCAATACCAGCAAAAACAATCAATATTGAAATTTATAATAAGTAGATAGTATAACTGCAATTAAAATGGTAAATTTGCAGTTATGAAATCAACTATTTCGAGTAAGCTTAAGGAAAGATGCCAGGACTTATGTGAGCTTTGCACCACCGATGCAGCCACTATTGCTTATACAGTAAGCCCTAAGAGTAATGATGTGATTGAAAACGAAGTTGCACTTTGTGATCAATGTATTTCAATCATTGAAGGCAAGGAAGCTGGGAATCATTGGCAATGTTTGGCTGGAAGTATATGGAATACGGAACCAAGCGTACTTGCTTTAAGCTATCGCATTCTTTATGGTATAAAAGAAAATGAATGGGCCAATGAATTGCTAACCTCAGTTGATTTTGACGAAACTGTGGTTACTTGGGCTTTAAGTGCTTATCAAACCGAAGCGATACATGTTGATAGTAATGGTACTGAATTACAAAATGGGGATACAATTGTATTAACACAAGGGTTAAACGTAAAAGGGGCAAACTTCATGGCACCTAAAGGAACTATTGTGCGTAAAATAAGACTAGTTCCTGATAACCCTGAACAAATTGAAGGAAAAGTGAATGAACAAACCATCGTCATTTTAACCAAGTTTGTTAGAAAGTCGGCTTAATTAATTTTTATTTTTTCATTTAAGAAGGGCTTGTTTTAGGATTTGTGTTAATTTACAATTGCTAAAAAACCTATTTCAATGAAAAAACTTTTATTCGTATTGTTTGCTTTTATCTTCCTGTCACTAAATGCACAAGAACACACCGCAAGTTTAAAATACACACTTCCCGCCGATAAATTAGTACAAGCGAAATTAGCTCAATGGGGCAAAATAAAATTTGGCCTGTTAATGCATTGGGGTACATATAGCCAATGGGGTGTGGTTGAAAGTTGGAGCTTATGTCCTGAAGATGAGGGTTGGACTGTACGAAAAGGGCCATATGCTAAGGATTGGTTTAGCTATAAGCAAGCCTATGAAAATTTACAGACCACCTTTAACCCTATTAAATTTAATCCAGAAAAATGGGCGTTAGCTGCAAAAAATGCAGGTATGAAATATGTCGTATTTACGACCAAACATCATGATGGTTTTAATATGTTTGATACCAAACAATCTGATTATAAAATCACTGGAACTAATTCACCATTTGCAAATAATCCAAAAGCAAATGTTGCTAAGGAAATATTTAATGCATTCCGTGATCAAGGATTTATGACAGGTGCTTATTTTTCAAAGCCAGATTGGAATACGCCTGATTATTGGTGGAAATATTTTCCACCGAAAGATCGTAATGTATCCTATGACCCAAAAAAATATCCTGAAAAATGGGAGTCATTTAAAAAGTTTACGTACAATCAAATTGAGGAGTTGATGAGCGATTATGGTAAAATAGATATTTTATGGTTAGATGGTGGATGGGTTCGTCCATTTAGTTCCGTAGATACTACAGTGGAGTGGCAACGCACTATTAAACATAATCAAGATATTGATATGGGAAATATTGCGCGGATGGCTAGAACGCATCAACCTGGTCTATTAGTGGTTGACAGAACGGTTCATGGCGAATATGAGAACTATGTTACGCCTGAACAACAAGTCCCAGCTACTTACTTGCCTTATCCTTGGGAAAGTTGTATGACACTTGGTAACTCTTGGTCCTATGTTCCCAATGATGAATATAAAACCGCTCGAAAAGTGATTCATTTATTAACAGAGATTGTTTCAAAAAATGGCAACCTGCTTTTAAATATAGGACCAGCACCTGATGGCGAGTGGGATCCAAATGCCTATGCCCGTTTGGAAGATATCGGTAAATGGATACAAGTGAATGGGGAAGCTATCTATGATGCAGAAGCTGATGCTTCATTACCAAGTCAAGGCAAGTGGGTGTTTACCAAAAAGCAAGATTGTATTTATGCGATTTACCAACTTGCAGCCAAAGAAGCAATCAGTGAAATATATAAATTAAATATTAATACGTCAAGCCCAATTAAAAAGATTCAAATTTTAGGAACCGATCAAAAAATAATCTTTAAACAAGCATCGACCACTTTATCCATTTTTACCCCAGTTAAAAAATTGAATGCAAACACGGAAGCATTGGTATTTAAGATTCAATATTAGTGAAGGGGGATTTTAAAAAGTCTTATTTATGATGCATATTAGTACTACCACTAATATGCATCATTGTTTATAGCCTAATTTAAGCTTTCCTTTAATATCAGACGGTAACATAATCACTAAATAATATTTTTTGGAATTGTAAATATTAATCGTAATTTTACGATTAATATGGGAACTACAAAAACAGCCGAGTATTCTATAAAGGAATTGAGTATTGCAAAGTATGCAAAAGCACTTTCGCATCCAGCTAGAATTGCTATTTTAAATTTATTATTAAAAAAGCAAACTTGTATTTGTGGTGATATAGTGGATGACTTGCCATTATCACAATCAACTGTTTCGCAACATTTAAAGGAATTAAAGGAAGCGGGGTTGATTAAGGGTAATATTGATGGGGCTTCAGTGTGTTATTGTATTGATGAAAAGGAGTGGATCAAAGCCCAAACACAAATGAATGTGTTATTTGAAAAAATGGAAGTTAAATCAGCGAAATGCTGTTCCTGATATTAAAAAAATTAAAATAAATTTTATGCAAACCGAAGAACAACTCAAAGAAATCGTAAGAAAAAAATATAGTGAAATTGCTTTACAAGACAAGGAAACCAATATGTCATCCTGTTGTGGGGCAGGGGGTTGCTCCACCGAAGTTTACAATATCATGTCAGAGGACTATACTACATTAAAAGGCTATAATGCTGATGCAGATTTGGGCTTGGGTTGTGGACTGCCAACGCAATATGCGCAAATTAAAAAAGGGGATGTAGTCGTTGATTTAGGAAGTGGCGCTGGTAATGATTGTTTTATTGCGCGTCACGAAACAGGGGAAACTGGTAAGGTGATTGGTATTGATTTTACACCTGCAATGATTGAGAAAGCAAGGGCAAATGCGGAAGTGCGTGGATTTAATAATGTTGAATTTAGACAAGGTGATATTGAGTCCATGCCTATAACAGCAAATACAGCAGATGTTATTGTAAGTAATTGTGTTTTGAATTTAGTACCCAACAAGGATGCCGTTATTAAAGATATTTATAGGGTGTTAAAACCAGGGGGTCATTTTAGCATTTCGGATGTGGTTTTGGTTGGCGCTTTGCCTGAAGGATTAAGAAAAGATGCTGAAATGTATGCGGGTTGTGTTTCAGGGGCTATTCAAAAGGAAGTGTATATGGAATTAATTCATGCGAATGGTTTTGAACAAGTAACCATTCAAAAGGAAAAGGCAATCATCATTCCTGATGATATTTTAATTAATTATTTAACTGCTGATCAAATTGCTGCATTTAATAATGGGGCCACTGGTATATTTAGTGTAACCGTATTTGCAAAAAAACCAATGGATCAAAAATGTGTACCTGGGGGCGGATGTTGTTAATAAAAAATATCAATTAAAAAGTATAGGATGAAAAATATATTAGTGTTATGTACAGGTAATAGTTGCCGTAGTCAAATAGCAGATGGCTATTTAAAACACTTTGCGAATGGCAAAGCAAATGTATATAGTGCCGGTGTTGAAACACATGGTGTAAACCCAAAAGCGATTGCAACCATGAAAGCCGATGGGATTGATATATCAAGCAATACTTCTAATAATGTTTTAGAATACCAAGAAGTGCCTTTTGACTTTATAATTACTGTTTGTGATAATGCAAAGGAGCGTTGTCCCTATTTTCCAAGTAATGCAATAAAATTTCATTATAATTTTCCAGATCCCGCTAAAGCAAAAGGGACAGAAGATGAAATTGATTTAGCCTTTGCTTCAACCAGAGATTTAATCAAGCAGTATTGCGATGATTTTGTTCAGCAGCATCTTTAGTTCCACTGTATAGCAAAATACAAGCATGGGGTATTGCCAACATTGGTAAGATTGTGCAATATATTTGATCCATATAATACAACATCTCCTGGGTTCGCCTTTTGATGATCGGTACCAATTTGCATTTCAGCATTGCCATCTAGCATTAATATAATTTCTTCATTCACATGTGTGTGCGGTTCATGGCTTTTGAAACCAACGTTTAATTGGGTAACATGTATGTCAAATCGATTTAACATGGCAGTAGGGCGATCAAAAAATTGCCTTACCCCACCTCTTTCATGTGGCTTAAATTTGATATTGTCCCAAAGGGTAATAAAGGATCCTCCAGCTTTCACACCTCTTTCGATATTTATTTTTTCACCTGCAGAATAACTCATTTCGTAAATCTGTAATAAGTTAGTACTGTTATTTTTGATTTGTATTTTATCGCCAGGTAATACACATACTACCGATCCTCTGTTTAATTGTAATTTTTGGTCATTGAGTTCAATATCGGCAATACCGGTTTTAATGACGTAAAATTTTTCCTGTTGTGCTGTAGATTTCCCTTCCCATTTTTTTCCTGTAGGAATACTGATTCCTATCATAGCATGCTTAGTTAAAATACCCCCTTCGCCCCCGAAAATGGTCGATTTTTGCACCTTAGCGGAATTGCCGTTATTATTGATATCCCATTGATATACTTTGGATTGTAAGCTATTTTTTTGCGCTTGCAATAGGCCAATCATTAATATTAAAAAAAGTGTAAATCTGAATTTCATACAAAATAGTTTAATGATTTATTAATTTGCTTTTTCGCCAATACATAAAGGATGTTGTGTAATTATGCGTAATTTTATCTTTGAAAATACAGGATTAGCTATGAAAAAACAAATCTTACTATTAATAACAATGTGTTTTGCATTATTATTAAATGCCCAAGTGATTCCATCACAAATTACTTTACCTAATGGTTGGAAATTATCGCCTGTAGGAAAATCGTTTGCTTTGGGGGATTTACCCTTAAACATAGCTGTGAGTAAATCCGGCAATTTGTTGGCTGTGACGAACAATGGTCAAAGTACACAAAGCATACAACTCATTGATGCTAAGTCAGAAAAAGTAATTGATTCTGTTGCTATAGGAAAATCATTTTATGGCTTGCAGTTTTCAGCAGATGAAAAATATCTATTCGCTTCAGGCGGACATGATAATATCATTATTAAATATGCAATAAAGGATAAGCATTTATTTAATACAGATACTTTTAAGCTTGGCAAACCTTGGCCTACAGCTATTGGCCCTTCAGGTATTGCATTAGATGAAAAAAGAAATTTATTATATGTCGTTACGCGTGAGGATAGACAGCTTTATATTTTTGATTTAAAAACAAAACAATTTGTAAAAAAATTATCTATTGATGGTGAAGCGTAT
>DOMR01000216.1 GCA_003509845.1 Chitinophagaceae bacterium
ATTCCAAATACTATCCTTTAATCCGTTTTTATACTTACCTCTCGCCAACTCACGATTCGCGCTATTCACGATAAAGCACTCCCCTAATTTTATTTTTTTATTGGCCTTATCGGACTCGTAATTTTCAACTAGTGTTGGTGCAATTCTCATTTTACGCCATACAATATTTTGCGCGTAAGCAAATTGGCTCACTAAAATGGCAAAAATAAAAATAAGCTTTTTCATAGGATAAAGATTTATCAAAAAGATGGTTTTAAAAATGAAAGGTACAAAAAAAATAGTCCCGCTCCGATAAATCGGAGCGGGACTATTTTATATTATAAAAAGTTAAATATTATCTAACTCCTGTATATACAATTGTTTCATCAAAAGAAACACGATGAGGTGTAATTACACTTGGCTGATTCATCCAGTATTTAACTTTAAACGTCTTTGTCGCTGGATCATATTTGTTTACGCCACTAGGATCAAGCTCGGCAGAACGACCATTACCTGCTGGTTGGCCATACACGTTTATAACTTTTGTTATATTATTTGATGCATCAATGGTAAACTCAACACCAAACGAACCGTAATAGCTAAGGCCTGGAGTAGAAATGGAGTGATAAACTCCACCAATTACGTTGTCATACATGCGAACAGTATTAGCACCACTAGTAACCATGCCAATACTCATTGGATATCTTCCTGTAAGTCCAGCATTAGCATAATCAACCATTTTACCTGTTACAGTATAAGAACCATCATATTTATTACGAACACCAAATGAGTATACCGCATTGCCAAAGTTGCCACTAATTATTCCTTTAGATACCTGAGAAATTTTAACAGGAACACCATAGGCAGCGTTAAAGTTAAAATCAGAGGAAACGGTAATTTTAGCTTCAACAGTAGTTTGGCTGGTTCCTTTTTTAATAACAACCGAAGTTGGAAAGGTAACCACAGTACTTGGTGGAACCACTTTAGTAACCCCATTTTCTGTATTATATTTAGCTAAAGTTGCAGCATCTGAAGAAAGCGTTACCGTAATGTCCTCAGGAGCAGTACCTGGTCCTGTATAGTGTACGTTGATATTAAATGTTTTACTTGCCCCAGCCGCAACAACACCTAGATCAGAATAAAAACCAGGTATACCAGCATTAGTTATATTATCTCCTGTGTTTGCAATCTCAATCACGTTCGTTTTATACTTGACATCGATATTCATATCATTTGCTTTTAAACAAGAAGCAAGTGATACAATAAATAAGCCAAGAAATAGGTTTTTTATATTTTTCATATTTTAATGTTTAAATTTTATTTCGCCCAAAATATAAGTGAAGTAAATGGTGATAATCCTTTAGGTACGTTTGTAGGATTGTAAGTTCCCTCTGATGATGGGTATAAAATCCTTGTAGGTAATTTATCAGGTCTTGTACTTTCAGACTTTAATGAAGCAAATGTCTCATATTTTGTTGCGCCAGCCGCATTATTTAATTTAGGATACAAAGTACGACGATAATCATTCCATGATTGGTCGCAATTGACCATATTTAAAGCAATCCACTTTTGGGTAATGATTGCTTCTAATTTTTGTTCAACGGTAAGTGCTAAATTAAAATTTACCAAATGACTGCTAGCATTATCTACTTTATAAGTTGCTGCAAGCGCTGATGGGTTGCCAACAAGCGTTTTGTTTGGTAATGAATACAAATAATTAAATGAATGATTAATACCATTATCAAATGCAGCTTGCGCTGTTATAGAACTGATAATACCATACAAAGCCGCTTCTGCTTGAATAAAATAACTTTCAGAAGCAGTAATTAATGGCAATCCTGCATCTGGGCCTTTTAAAACACCTATTGAATTTCCAGCAGAAGTTCCAACTCTTAAAGGTCCAGCTGGAGCAGGGAACCAAAATGAACCATCAGGTGATGATGCTACACCTAAACTTTCATTTCCTAATTGATTACAACTCGTTACTGAAGGATAATTATAGAAAAGTGCTTTACCACGTGATGAGTCCACTAATTTCTGTCCTGTATAGAAGCCATGTACGAAGAAAGTTGGCATCCATGCTTTGTTTCCAGAAGTACCTGTGTAACTCCATCCCCAACTGCTCCACTTAGGATTTTGACGGCCATTATCGCGTGTATAACCAGGATTTACCAGCGCATCTGAAGTTAAAAATCCGTCACTGCTAAAGGTACTGTTAGAGAAGGTCACTTTACCTCTACCACGAACTAAGATTCTTAATTTAATGGTGTTGGCTAATTTTTTCCAGTTAACCACATTACCACCAAACATTACATCAGAAACACCTAATTCAACAACATTTACATTTGCTACCCCAGTATTTATTTTAGCAATTGCGGCATCTAATGAGTCAGCAATATTTTTATAGATTACCGGTCCTGATGTGTAAGTAGGATTTAACACTTCAGATCCTTTTAATGCATCTAAATAAGGGACATCATTGTAAGCATCTACTAAATGTTGATAATGCATGGCTTTCATAATTTGAGCAACACCATGAAAATAATTATAGTTTGGTAGGTTTCTTGTTTTATTAATGATGGTTTGATAATCATTTAATATATCATAAGAGGAACTAAATATACCTGACCATTCAGAACTTGTATAATTATAAGTAATGGAGGTACCAAAACCACCATACCCACCTGCATTAGATGCATAACCACCTATTTGCTGACCCATCGTGTTAAGGCTATTAACAGCACCTGCAGTATAAGCTAATGCTTGTGGTAAGATTAATTCTACTGATGCAGAAGTCGCATTATTTGGATCTGTATTTATATCCAAATACTTATTACAAGAAGTGCTTAATAGCAACATTCCTGAGAGAATTATTAGGGTTAAATTTTTCATATTTTTCATTTCGCTTTTATTTGTACAATCAATTAAAAAATTTGATTTGTTTTGGGTTTACGATTAAAATTTAAATGATACTGTTGCACCATAATATCTTGAAGGAGGCGTTTGTAAACCACTAATACCAACACCATTTCCACCCGCACCACCAGAAGCACCATACTCAGGATCTGTGTAGTAATTATCTGGAGCCATCCAAACTAGTAAGTTACGTCCTTGAACACTTAAAGTACAACCTTTGATAAATTTAGATTTAGCTAAAAGTTTAGAAGGTAGGTCATAAGAAACTGCTAATTCTCTTAACTTCCAGAAATCACCAGAATGCACATAGTTTGAAGTTACGCTTCTGTTTATATTATCACTCCAAAAACCAGCATTACCATTACCATTGGGAACAGAAATGTTTGTATTGGTTATATACTTACCAGGATTGGCCGGATCAGCGATAACTGAATTAGGGAAAACAAAACGCATACGATCATATTGCGCAGTTCTCCAACTTGTACCTGACCAATCGATACTTGAACCCATTGAACTCCAAATATTGTATCCGCCTCTATATTCAAATAAGAACGCTAATGTAAATTTCTTGTACTTAATAGTACCATCAAGGCTTAATTTATTTGCAGCAGTTGCATTTCCTAAATTTGTAATGGTATCACTTTGTTGTGGTATACCTGTTGCCCCATCAACAATTACACGGCCATCTGGAGAACGCTTGTAATCAAATCCCATAATGATTGGGAATGGCTGTCCTGCTACTGCATAAGATGCACCTCCTAAACCCAAACGAGGTAAATCGGCACTGATACTAACTACTGTATTTGTAAGATAAGAATAGTTTCCACCAATGGTTACACTCAAATCTTTGGTTTGTATTGGAGTTATATGTGCAGTAACCTCTAAACCTTCACTCATTGTTTCACCTGTATTTGTTCGTAAAGCTGTAAAACCTGTTGTTCCAGATACACCTGTACTTACTGTTTGATTCGTTGTATTTGTATGGAACCAAGTCACATTTGAAGTGAAACGATCATTAAATAAATTTAAATCGAAACCACCTTCATAACCTGCTGTCATTTCCGGCTTTAAGTCTTTAGATACTAAAGTATTACCAACAGTGAATCCAGCATTGCTACCATATGGGAAACCATTTGCTTGGCCAAATGTTGGCAATAAAGAGTATGGTCCTAAGTTAACTTGACCTACTTTAGACCAACCACCTCTAAATTTCAAGTAACTAATAGTGTTGCTATTTTTTAAGACATCAAAGGCATCAGATGCAATAAGGGACATTTCAGCAGCTGGATAAAAGAAAGATCTGTTTGCAGCTGCAAGCGTTGAAACCCAGTCATTACGTCCTGAAACAGTTAAGTATAAATAATTTTTATACCCGAATGTAGTTTTTGAGTATGCACCCATTGACCTAGACATAAAGTTTGATTCTGAAGCACCTGGTGTACCTACGCCATTGCTTACGTTAAATAAATCTGGAACAACTAATCCATTTCCACTAACACCAATGTTTTTAGATTGGTTTTGGTTCCATTGTCCACCTACGATAATATTCAAACTAAAGTCCTTAATGGATCTTTTGTATTGTGTAAAGAAGTCCGTTAATAAATTAGTAGAATAGGACATTCCATCTGATACGCTATAAGGAATATCAGATTTAGCACTTGCATCAGTATGTTTTGCATAATACGTGTAAGTAAATCCGGTATTTGAATTTTTATTGGATTGGTTACGCGTAGAAATACCTTGACGGAAAACAAAATCTAACCCTTTTACTGGTGTGAATTTTACTTCAACGTTCGCTGTTAAATAATCGTTTCTATTCGTTTGTCTGTAATTAGCAGCAGTCCAGTAAGGGTTTTGATACCAAGGGTTATAAAAACCGTTTGGATTCGCAAACTTGTCATTTTGCCAATCTTTATAACGTGTAACATCAATATTCATTGGCATGTTTAACATTTGGTCATACATACTTCCAGTTGCAGTAGTGATATCATATCTGTTTTGCGTATATGAAGTACTGTAATTAATATTAATGGTCTTACCAATTTTTCTTGTTCCATTTAAACGCACGTTGGTACGATTATATAAGTCGCCTGGTGTAGTACCAGTTTGATCAACATGTTGTGCTGAAAAATATTGCGTTGAATTCGCATCACCATTTGAAATGTTGAAATCTGTTTGATTAATAATCCCTTTGTTCCAGAAATCGTTATGGCCTGGATAAGCTTGATAGCGACTTGAATCATTAGAACCATCTGCTAATGGAGGTCCTAAAGCACGCATTGTACCATCAAAGCGAGGTCCATAAGATTGGTTTTCCAAATAAGAAAAATTACCATATCCAAATAAGTCAACACCATAACCACTTCCACCCGCACCAAATTGATCTTGCATTTTTGGGAAGAAAGCAACTTGTTCAATAGATGTTGTATGTGATAAACCTACTTGCGTTACGCCATTTTTACCTTTTTTGGTGGTAACAATTAACGCACCATTTGATGCTTGAGAACCATATACCGCAGCGGCACCTGCACCATTTAAAACTTGAATATCTTCAACATCTTCTGGGTTTAAGTTACCTAACATAGTAGAAGGAACGATAACATTATCTAATACCAATAAAGCCTCGTTATTACCAGTTAAAGATCTTTGACCTCTTAATATTAATCGGAAGTTCGGATTGATACCACCCGAAGTGTTACTCACTTGCAATCCTGCAACTTTTCCTTGTAAACCCCCAGCGATACTCGTTGATTTACCCGCAACTAAAGATGCAGCTTTAATAGTAGTACTAGCCGACCCAAGTTCTTTTCTTTTTGCTTGAATACCACCTGCAGTAACAACAACTTCATCCATATTGTTCACTTGCTCAAATAAACTCAAATTTATTGTTAAAGAAGAAGCAACCTTCACCCTTTCAGTTCTATATCCAATGTATGAAAATAGAATGAAATCGCCTGTTGAGGCTTTAATCTCATACTCTCCTTTTTCGTTTGTAACTGAAGCTTTTTCAGCTTTTCCTTGAACTCTCACCGTAACACCTTGTAAGTGTGAACCATTTTGGTCATCTACTTTTCCTTTGATAGTCTTGACCTGCGCATTTGCGGCCAAACTGATGGAAAATAACACAACAAATGTGTATAGTAGTTTTCTCATAATCAGATTTTTTTAATTTATTAATTAATACGACGAAATAAATGTATGAATAAATGCGACTAATATTAACAAATCGTTATGAAAATATTCTAAAAAATTATTAATTCTATAACATTTTAAAATAATTTTATTGTTTAACAATGTTTTATACATTATTAATTATATTAATATTTTAGCAAAAAATCTCTACTTGTCTAGTAATTTGGATATTTTTTCCCAATTTTTTGGTCATTGAGGGGGTTTTATTAATTAGGTCAATTCCAATTTTTTTGAAAAATGGACGCTTTTTATAATTTGACACTTTATTATGAAAATTTGACGCTTTATTTCTAAAAAACTCGCGCACTTTTTGCAGTAATTTTTCATTTTTTTTGAAAAAAAATCAAATCGCAATTCTTTTCTATAATCATTAAATGTGTTCCCCTGTTGTTATAAAAATATATTTATTAAGAATTAATCAGTACTTATAAACATATTTTAAATGCTTTACAATTACTGATAATCCTCACTTGTTTACAACCCATTTTATTGGAATTAAGTCGTAATTTTCCACCTATTAATAATTCATCTCCTATGGGTGCGATATCATTGATTGCTTTACTTGTAGCTGCTATTGCGTTTTCTGCAGGCGGCATTTTAGTTGGTAAAATTTTTGTGAAGGGAAGTAAAAATGCACAAAAAGGGCAAGCCTACGAATGTGGTATCCCGACTGATTCTTCTCCTTGGCATCAGTTCAATGTAGGGTATTATTTATTCGCATTGTTGTTTTTAATTTTTGATGTGGAATTGGTTTTTTTATACCCATGGGCAGTGGTTGTAAAAAAAGTAGGACTGGTTGCTTTAATTGAAATTATTGTTTTCATTTTTATTTTATTCATGGGCTTTTTATACGCCCATAAAAAAGGAGCATTAAAATGGAGTTAAAAGAAAAAATTGCTGGCAACGAACCTTTTCCTGGTATCGTTCATGACACACCAGGTGGTGGTATTGTGGTAAGTACTTTTGATAGTATCATTAATTGGGCGCGTTCCAATTCCCTATGGCCATTGTCATTTGCAACAAGTTGTTGCGGTATTGAAATGATGTCCACCGCTTCCGCCAAATACGACTTTTCGCGCTTTGGATTTGAAGTAGCCAGGGCTTCGCCGCGTCAAGCTGATGTAATCATTATTGCAGGAACCATCGTAAATAAAATGGCGCCGGTATTAAAAAGATTGTATGATCAAATGGCCGATCCTAAGTATGTTATTGCGATGGGTGCTTGTGCGATTAGTGGTGGTCCATTTTTCTACAACACTTACTCCGTAGTAAAAGGGGCTGATCATATTATTCCAGTGGATGTGTACATTCCTGGATGTCCGCCACGTCCCGAAGCTTTATTGCACTCTTTAATTTCTTTACAAGAAAAAATTAAATTAGGCATGACACGTGAACAAATTAGAGGTGAATTTAAAGGATAAAGAAACAGTTTGCGCACTTTGAAAATGATCACAAAATTTAATTCTACAAGCGTAGAAAAGTTTTAAACAGCAATTAATTTATAACAATGACGAACGAAGAAATAAAAGAATACATCACTACCCTTGCACCTGCAGCCACTTATGATGAAACAGGCGAATGGTTGAATATCCTGGTTACTGCTGAAGAATTACAACCTTTGATGTTAGCATTGCGCAATGGCAAAATGCAAATGAATTATTTATTTTGTTTAACCTGTGTTGATTTTAAAACACATTTAACCATGGTGTATCACTTATCTGCTACAACACATCGTCAAAGCATCGTAATCAAAGCAAATTTAAATCGTGAACAGCCAGTGATTGAAACCGTTTGTGACATTTGGA
>DOMR01000286.1 GCA_003509845.1 Chitinophagaceae bacterium
CAGTCCCCATCAATTATGGAATATCCAAAGGAAAGTGACTTTCCAATACTTTGGGTGGTTTTTGTAAAGTATTCAATGTTTTCGGTATACTTTCCGTTTTGAGTTGTTTGTGTTCCACCACCGGCATCAAAGAATTTTTTAGTCACTACATTATAACTTACCCATTGAAAGTACTTGCCTGAAATAATTTTCATGGTGCGTCTTGGAAAAAAAGGATTTGCTCTTTTACTAACAGTATCGTTTGTATAATTTCCACTTATAATCCAAGAGCCAAATAAATCGCCCGCTTTTCCCCCATCCAACCTCGTTAAGCCTGATAATATATTACCTAAGGAAAGTTGACCATCTTTTTTAATTGCAATTGGAATACTTGCTGATAAATTAACCATGGCGGTGTCCTGAGAATGCCATTCATAGGATAATTCCATATTTTCCTTATCTATACGGTATTTGCCACCCCAAGTATAATTAAATTTTTTCTCTACTAAGTTATAGCTTGCTACACTGAAAATATAATCTGTGATTATGACCAATGTTTTAGTATTATTTTCTTCTTTTCCCCATGCCCCCAAAACATTCATATTTGTTTGACTATTAACACTAGAGGTAAGCATTAGTATACAGTAGCTAGTGAATAATAGAATTTTTTTCATGCTCCTCATTTTTGTAAAATAAATATAAATAAAATATTGCGGGTAATGCATTTTAAATTGCGATTTAAATTCAAATTATCTCATTCAATAGCGTAGTCTATAAATTTTGTATATTGAGCATCTCAAGAACTAAATAATTCTATGAAACGCAGAAACTTTATCGGTTTAAGTAGCACCATCGGCTTAATGGCTGGAATTTTACCAACGGCTGCAATTGCGGAAATAAAACAAGTGGAACAAAAGGGAAAGCGCTATCAAAATGGCGCAAGTCCGTGGCCCATTTGTTTAGATACCGCCACCATTCGCCCGGCCTCCCTTAAAGATAAAGTAAGCATTGCTGCTGAAGCTGGTTTTGATGGCATTGAGCCTTGGGATAGTGAATTAGAAGCATTTGAAAAAAACGGGGGTAATTTAAAAGCGTTGGGTGCTGAAATTAAAAAGCTGGGCCTTAAAGTGCCAAGTGTGATTGGCCTTTGGAATGCAATACCCGGAACCATGCCCGAGTTTGAACTGTCGTTGAAGGAAACGCGTCGACGTATGCGTATGGCCCATGATATTGGCGCTGAACATATTCAAACGATACCCAATACCCTTCCTGAAAATTATAATCAAAAATGGGTGGCAGAAAGATATCGTGACATTATTGAAATTGGCATGAAAGAATTTAATATTAAACCTGCTTTGGTTTTTGTAAAATATTTTACGATCAAAACTTTAGGTCAAGCGGTTGGTGTAGCGATGGATGCAAATCATCCAAATGCGCTAGTTATTCCAGACGTATATCATATGTATATTAGTGGCGGTGGTTTTGAAGGATTAAAAATGTTAAAGGGAGATGCTATTGCCATTTTTCAATTCAATGATGCGCCCAATACGCCTGCGTTTAAGGACCTAAAAGACGAGCATCGTGTTTATCCGGGCGATGGCATATTACCACTTACTTCTATTTTTAAAGATTTAAAAGCAACAGGATACAAAGGATTTATTTCACTTGAAATGTATAATCCAAATTATTATAAAGAAGATTTATTACAAGTTGCTAAAACCGGATTAAGAAAAACCTTAGAAGTACTTAAAAAAGCGGGCGTATAAAATTTGAAATAAATTTATTTTCGACACGCCTTATACGAGAATATCATTGATCACTTTGCCAGACACATCCGTGAGACGGAAACGCCTTCCTTGGTACTTATAAATTAATTGTTCGTGGTTGATGCCCATGATATGTAATAATGTTGCATGAAAATCATGCACGTGCACGGGGTTCTTTACAATGTTGTAACTAAAATCATCTGTTTGTCCGTAAGTCATACCAGGCTTGACTCCTGCGCCTGCCATCCACATAGTAAAACAACGCGGATGATGGTCTCTGCCATAATTATCTTTTTCTAATTTTCCTTGGGAATAAGCAGTACGACCAAACTCACCACCCCATATCACTAAAGTATCATCGAGCATTCCTCTTCTTTTTAAATCCATGATTAATGCCGCTGATGCTTGATCGGTTTGTTTGCATTGTTGTTTCATTCCTTGTGGCAAGGATCCATGATGATCCCATCCTTGATGATACAGTTGCACAAAGCGAACATCTTTTTCTAATAACTTTCGCGCTAATAAACAATTCGCCGCGAATGTTCCTTTTTCTCTACTATCTGGTCCGTATAAATCAAAAACCTCATCTGATTCATTCGATGTATCCATTACATCAGGTACGGAAGTTTGCATTCTAAATGCTAATTCGTATTGTGACATACGCGCATCTACTTCAGCGTCACCCCACACTTCATTTTGTAAATTATTTAGTTGTCCTAAATAATCCAACATTTCTTTTCTGTCGGTTCCATCATAGCCCTCAGGATTATTTAAAAATAATACAGGATCCTTGCCTGATCTAAATTGTACTCCCTGATGTTGTGAAGGTAAAAATCCATTTCCCCATAATCTTGCATATAAGGGCTGATCGCGAGAAGCATTTTTTGAAACCAATACGATG
>DOMR01000243.1 GCA_003509845.1 Chitinophagaceae bacterium
GCTTATCCCATTCTCCAATTTCGTTGGTATAGATATCTGAAAAATCAATGGCTCCTTTTTCATTTACAAAAACATTGGGGTGCGGGTAGTCCATCACGGAAGCACGATTATTAAAACTTGATGCATAATTATGTTGCAGTCCTAAGGTGTGACCTACTTCGTGTGCGGCTAATTGTCTCAATCTGTGAACAGCTGCAGTGCGCATTTTATCGGTGACTGGCTGACCATTCATATAAGGAGATAAGAGTGCTGTAAATATTAAATAATCCTGCCTTACCCTAAGCGAACCTAAAGTTACCTGGCCTTTTATAATTTCACCTGTTCTTGGATCGGTTATGGTTGCACCATAACTCCAACCGCGGGTAGAACGGTGTACCCAGTTAATCATATTGTAACGAATATCCATGGGGTCAGCGCTGTCAGGAAGTATTTGTACTTGAAATGCATTTTTATAGCCTGCTGCTTCATAAGCTTGGTTCCACCATCTTGCACCCTCTAATAAAGCAGAACGGATAGGTTCTGGTGTACCATTATCTAAATAGTATATGATTGGTTTCACTGCTTCACTGATCGCTGCATTTGGATTTACTTTATTTAATCGATGCCTACTGATAAACATTTTTTGAATGGGCTCGCTGATATCACTTCCATAATCAAAATAAGTAATTCCAAAATAGCCACTTCTAATATCATACGCTCTTGGCTTATAATTATTATCGGGCAATGCAACAAAGCTATGGTGCATTCTTAAGGTGATTGCTTCGGTAGATGGCGCAACCGCTTGCACAAATCTTCCGGCATCAGAACCGCCTACAAAAGTAAGTGTTGCTTCAAACTCGGAATTATTTGGAAAATTTTTTGTGTTGGTTATATAGATGGCGGAACGACCCTCGTTTAAGGTGTAAGTTCCTTGTCTCATTTTTCTAATTTTATCTGCAGCGTTATGCGCGTCTCTTAAAAAGAAAGAGGTAGCGTCTACTAATACAGCATTGCCATCTTCTGCTTCCACTGTAAAATTAAACAATACAGATTGCGCGAATGATTCATTGACGGCTTTTTGTTCTCTTGGGTCATTGGTCACTGCACGATAGTCCAAATTAGGTTGTGTAAGTAATACTTTTTTACCTACGCGATTAAAATACACAATTCTTGAATCGCCAATTTGGCCTCTGTCTAATCCAATATCATTTGATCCAAGCCCTGCTGGAAGCGAGTTTACATATAAAAATGGGTTGTTCCAATTGTCGATGACTAAGTAAATTTTTCCTTGCGTAGCATCCCAGTAATAATTAAAATAACCTTTACGCAATTCCATGGTTTTTGTTTTTTCATTAATGGGATTACTTTGCGCATGTAATAGGAAAGGAAAAAATAATAGTAATAATAAGTTTTTCATACATTTTGTTTTGACAATAAAAAAATCCTCCCATTCACGATTGTTCGGAATGGGAGGATTAAGATATGAATTTTACCGCTAAATTTAAGCAGTAGGTGTATCAGTGCTAGGTTCTGTAAAAAGCGTTGGCGCAACTACAGTCGCTTCAACAACAACCGGAGCTGGTGCAGGCGCTGCTTTTTTAGGTGCTACTTTTTTTGCTGCTTTCTTAGGAGCCGCTTTTTTAGTTACTTTTTTAGGTGCTACTTTTTTCTTAGGGGCTGCTTTTTTTGCTGCTTTCTTAGGAGCCGCTTTCTTAGCTGCTTTTTTAGGAGCTACTTTTTTCTTAGGGGCTGCTTTTTTTGCTGCCTTTTTAGGAGCCGCTTTCTTAGTTGCTTTTTTAGGTGCTACTTTTTTCTTAGGGGCTGCTTTTTTTGCTGCTTTCTTAGGAGCCGCTTTCTTAGTTGCTTTTTTAGGAGCTACTTTTTTCTTAGGGGCTGCTTTTTTTGCTGCTTTCTTAGGAGCCGCTTTCTTAGCTGCTTTTTTAGGTGCTACTTTTTTCTTAGGAGCTGCTTTTTTTGCTACTTTCTTCTTGCTTGACTTTGCCATAATGATTATTTAATTTAGTTTGTAAAGTTGATTTTGATAAAAATACATTCTTTTATTTAAACAAAATAAAATCTATTCATCTATTTAATAATAGATTTGTAACATGAAATCACCAGTCACCTTAGTTGTAGGGGCGTCGCCCAATTCAGAACGCTATAGTTTTTTAGCGACTTGTTTATTAAATGAACATGGTATATCGGTATATCCTTATGGAATTAAAAAGGGAATGATCAATGATATCCCAATTTTAAATGAATGGCCAAGCCAAATCCCTATAGATACGGTCACTTTATACCTTGGTGCTACTGCTCAAACTGAATATTTTGACCAAATTTTAGCCTTAGAACCCCGTCGTATTATTTTTAATCCAGGTACTGAAAACCCTGTGTTAGTGGCACTTGCAGCTAAAAATGGCGTTGAAACATTAGAAGCTTGTACACTTGTTTTATTAAAAACGGGACAATATTAATTTTTATACTGCCCCCAATTGGATTTATCCAAACTTCGGTATTGAAGGGCCTCACTAATATGGTTTATTTGAATAGCATTGCTGTTATCTAAGTCGGCAATACTTCGACTCACTTTTATAATTCGGTCAAAAGCCCGTGCACTTAGCTGAAATTTTTCCATTGCCATTTTTAAAATGGCTTCGCTATCGCTAGTAAGGGGACAATATTTTTTTAGCTGACTGCTATTCATTTGCGCATTGGTATAGGTCCCCTCTTCGTTTTTAAATCGATGACTTTGAATTTCTCTTGCATTTTTGACCCTATTAGCGATAATTGCGGAAGTTTCTTCCTGTTTCGAAGCCCTTAATTCATTATAAAGTACGGGTACCACCTCAATATGCATATCTATACGATCCAATAAGGGCCCGGAAATCTTATGCATATATTTTTGAATTGCACTTGGACTACAGTGACATTCCTTTTTTGGATGGTTGTAATACCCGCAAGGGCATGGGTTCATAGCCGCCATCAGCATAAACCTAGCGGGGAAAGTGACACTCATTTTGGCCCGGGCGATACACACAATTCCTTCCTCCATGGGTTGCCGAAGTACTTCAATGACCGATCTATTAAATTCGGGCAGTTCATCTAAAAATAAAATACCATTATGTGCTAATGAAATTTCACCGGGTTGGGGATGGCTTCCGCCACCAATAAGCGCGATAGCCGATAAACTATGGTGGGGGTGTCTGAATGGCCTACTTCTTAATAATTTATTTACGGCATCCAATTTTCCGGTGATACTATATATTTTACTGGTTTCTAAAGCTTCCATTTGATTTAACGGCGGTAGAATGGAAACAATACTTTTGGCCATCATTGTTTTACCGGCGCCTGGCGGCCCGATCATAATAATATTATGACTACCTGCACTCGCAATTTCTAATGCCCGTTTCACATTTTCCTGCCCCTTCACATCCGAAAAATCTGTCACCGATTTTATTTCATGATCTATTAACAGTCTAGCTCTTTTGATCGGGGATCTTGCTTTAGGGTTTCCAATAAAATCAACGACTTCGGTTAAATGTTCAAAACAATAAATATTCATATCATCAACCAATGCAGCCTCGGCCGCATTCTCATTAGGAAGTAAAATGCCTAAAAAGCCATCTGCCTTTGCTTGCATCGCCATGGCGAGAACGCCTTTGATCGGGTATAATTTACCATCTAAGCCCAATTCCCCCATCATAATATACTTGTCAATTAAATGAATAGGGCTGATT
>DOMR01000164.1 GCA_003509845.1 Chitinophagaceae bacterium
GCGGAGAGTTGGCAGAGCGGTCGATTGCGGCAGTCTTGAAAACTGTTGACTGTAACAGGTCCTGGGGTTCGAATCCCTAACTCTCCGCAGAATGACAAAAAAGGGGCTAAAAGCCCCTTTTTTAATGCCCAAAAAGGGCATTTTCACGCAGTGAACCTTGAATAATAAAGAAGATGAGACTCAAATCTTGATTTGAAGTCGAAAATGAATTTATTAGACAAGGTAAAATCCGAAGGATTTAAATGCCATTTGTTTTGGGCATTAAAACTACCGGCTTCCCCTTTTTTTTCATTCTCGCCCCCCAAAAGGATCACCGACCAACGGGAGGTAATCCTTTTGTAAATTAGATTATTATCTATTGGGCTGCCGGAGCAAAGCGACGGCAATCCTTTGGAGGATTAATTGAAAATTAATTGCAAAACAGATCACCGACCGAAGGGAGGTAATCCTGGTGGGGGAAAATTTGTAAAATTTTAGATGGGAAGCCGGAGCAAAGCGACGGCAATTCTTTTGGCTAAAATTAGACTATTTTCTACTGAAGAAAATATATTTTAAAGTTTAATTAAACCTATTAAAATACGAATTAACCGAAAGTTAAATAATAGACAACATAGTTATGTTTAAATCAAAAACATGCCAACTATATTGTATATCTACGGATGGAGATTATTTTTTTATTCTAATGAAATTAATGAACCTATTCATATTCATGTACAAAAAGGAGATATGCAAGGTAAATTTTGGTTAATGATTGATGAAATAGAGATTATTGAGGCATTTTGTTATAATTTTACTCCAGCTTCTAAAAGAGAAATTAAAAAAATAATATACAAAAATTTTGATATTATAGTTGACGCTTGGTTTAATCATTTTATTAAGAATAAATAATGACAACAACAATTAACAACAAGATAGAATCTATAAACTTTACAAAAGATACTCTTTTGATTAAAATTGGTAATAAGATACATGAGTTAGACTTGAATGTAATATCTAAACCATTACTTAATGCTACAGCAGAAGAAAGATTAAACTATCAAATTTCACCTGCTAATTATGGAATACATTGGCCATTATTAGACGAAGATATTAGTGTTTACAATTTAATAAACACAAGTAAGTAGTTGATTTTATTACTACTTTGCATAAAATTTAATTCGTATACTAATCCGCCAATTCCCCAAACTTTCCCAACTCATAATCCTGGAAAGCTTCCATGATTTGCTCTCTTGTATTCATTACAAATGGGCCATGCGCAGCAATGGGTTCATTGATAGGCTCCCCACTTAAAATTAATACGATACTATCTTGAGTTGCTTTAATGGTAAATGATTCACCCTCATTTTTAAATAAAGCCAAATGATCTAATGGCACATCCTCAGTATCATTTAAAATCACTTCCCCCTCAATTACTAAGATGCAAGTATTATGAGTGGAAGGAAAACTAAATTCTGCGCTACCGCCTGAAGTTAATTTTGCATTCAACATATTTACAGGTGTAAAAGTACTAGCGGCTCCTTGATGATCCTGATAGGATCCAGCAATCACTTCAACTTCACCTCCGTCCACTTTAATTTTTGGAATATGACTATTCTCAATCGCTTGGTATTTTGGGGTACTCATTTTATCCTTTGCGGGTAAGTTCACCCACAACTGTACCATTTGAAAATCGCCACCGGTTGCACAAAAACTTTCTGCATGATATTCCTTATGTAAAACACCACTAGCTGCAGTCATCCATTGCACATCTCCTTCCTTAATTTCACCACCACCACCTGCACTATCATGATGTGCTACACATCCTTTATAAGCTATAGTAACTGTTTCAAATCCACGATGCGGATGCACACCTACCCCTTTTGGTTTTCCAGTGGGTGGGAAATGATATCTAGATGCATAATCCAACATAATAAATGGATCCATTCTTTCCATGGTTAAACCATAACCACTAGGAATAAAATTATGTACCCTAAATCCATCTCCCACAAAATGGGGTTGCTTAGGCGCTAATACTATTTCAACTTGTTTCGTACTCATAATGTAAAGTTTTATAAAAAAAATAACGCACAATAAATTGCACGTTATTTATATAATAATAAGATGAAGCTTACTAGAATCTTGTTAAATAGCTATTCCAGAAACCAATATAAATTGATGCTTTATTTTTAATCGTTAAATTTCCTGACTCCAAAATTAAACCTGTATTGAATTTTGCATTTCTTTTTCCTTGTCCTTCAAATTCTAAAACCGCATTTTTAATGGTAGAATCGTACGGATTATAATTTACGTTAATCAATAATGGCGCATAAGTATAAGTTAATGTATCTGAAATATGTACATGCGCACTATCTAAATCACCCATATTACCAGGTGACTTTGGATAAATGATATTTAAGGAATCCAAATAAGCCAAACCATTTTTATCATTAGGATCCTTAATAGTTCTAATTATAATGGTGTCCGCAAATTTTATTACTCCAGGATTGATAGAATCCTTTGCATTAAATACTAAATCAGGCATTTGCAAAGTGATGCTTCTTGACCAATTTCCAACAAATTTATCCCTTACCTCACTAGTAATAAGACGTTTGTTATATGCATAATCCAACTCATACACTATAGATTTATTACAAGCTGTAAATAATACAACTATAATTAATCCTAAATAGGTAACAAATTTTCTCATAAAAAAATTCAATTATAATGAAACACTAAGGTAGACAATTCATGGAATTATCAAGGATTTATACTAATATATTTTTATTTTATAATATATAAAAATATGATTGTTTATTAGATTAAGGATTAATTATAATTTTCTCCACCACCACCAAGTCAACCAAATCAATATTCATGGGTAGTTGCCCTATTTTCACAATGGCCCTTTTCCCCTTAATATCAAGTACTTCACCCACTTGATAATTGTTTTTCATTTTAACTGTAGCCCCAACTTCAATAGGTTTAGAAAGCTCTTTGTAATTCTTATCTACCTTCTTGGCCAATTTATTAATGACTATTTTATCATTTTTCTTAAACAATAAATTATATAAATTTTTAACTACCTCTTCTTTCTTTTCTGCCTTTTTCCAATCCAACGCTATTTGCTTTAGTTTTCGCTCCATCTCCTTTAAATAGGTAAACTTATCCTCCGCCACCCTATTCTGCTCCTTTAATAAGTTGATTTGTTGTAAATGCTTTTCCTTATTCAGTGTTTTGTTTAATTCCGCTTGCAAAATATCCACTTCCTTTAATTTCTTAATCAAGTCACGACGTTCTTTTTGAATTAATTGCAGATCCTGTTCCGTACTATTCAATAATTTATCTAATTCAAAATGATGACTATCTACTAATTTCCTCGCACGATTTATTAAATTTTTAGGTAAGCCAATTCGCTCTGCAATGGCAAAAGTGTAGGAACTTCCTGGCTTACCAATCACTAGTTGATACAAAGGTTCCAACTTAACTTCATCAAATTGCATCGCACCATTCACTATTCCCTTATTATGATTGGCCATCACTTTTAAGTTCAAATAATGCGTAGTCACAATACCTTGCGCATGTCGATGTGATAATTCTTCCAATATTACTTCCGCAAAAGCACCACCCAAATGTGGATCACTACCACTTCCTAATTCATCAATAAAAAATAAGGTTTTTCCATTTGCATTTTCAATAAAATGTTTCATGTGAATCAAATGACTTGAATAAGTACTTAATTCAAATGCCAAATTTTGCGTATCCCCTAATTGAATAAATAATTGTTTGTAAATACCCATTTGAGAATCTGGATGCACAGGTATTAATAAACCACTCTGCAGCATCACCTGATTTAGACCCAATGTTTTCATCGAAACTGTTTTACCACCAGCGTTAGGCCCACTTATAATCAATATCCGCGTATTATCGTCCAATTGTATATTAACAGGAATTGTTTTTTTACCTGAAACCTTATTATACATGTACAACAAAGGATGATAAGCATCTATCAAATGCGAAGTGGCCAAATTATTAACCATGGGCAATTGTGCATTCATGTCAATTGCCAACAAAGCTTTTGCTTTTACAAAATCAAATTGCCCAATGATTTGTAAATAGTTCATTAATAAACTTGAATAAGGCGACAACTGTGCGGTAAGTTGTCTTAATACCCGCTGTACCTCCTTTAATTCTTCTTGTTCTAAACTATATAATTCATTATTTAATTCAATGGTTTCTTCTGGTTCGATAAACGCCGTTTTACGACTATCGCTTTCGCCATGTAAAAATCCTTTTACTTGTCGTTTATATTCTGAAAAAACAGCAACTACCCTTCTTCCATTACTAAAGCTTTCATCAATGTCAGCGGTGTAACCTGACTTGGCTAACTTACTCACTACCCTTTCAAATATCCGCCTAAGCTCTTGTCTTTTTTTATACAACTGCATCCTAATCTTGGCCAAATCCTCTGATGCATTGTCCTTCACCGAACCCCGTTCATCTACCACCACATCAATCATTTCAATGATGCACTTTTCATAATAAGTATCTGCTACTATTTCATACAAAGCCCCATAGGCTGATTGTCGTTCTGCATCAAACCATTTAAATATTTGTGAAGTATGTTCAGCTAACTTTCTTACCAACAACCATTGCTCTCCAACCAATTGTGCACCTGGAATACCCAATAATTTCAAATCTCTTCTTATATCAATCACAAAATCAACGGGAAAATATTGACCAGCCGATTTGATGTACTTAAATTCCTGAGTTTGTTGTAAGGCCGTTTGGATATACTTTAAATGGGTGTGAATCCGGATATCGTTCACCAATTCCTTGCCGATTGTTGTTTGACAATAGTTTAATAAAATGTTAATTATTTTATCAAATTCTAACTGTGATAATGCATTTTCTGGATATACTTTCATGGGCGTAAGAGGGGACAAAATTACTTAAATAAACATTAACCTGCTTTAAACAATTTGGGTATATTATTTGTATTATATTTATAAAAACAAGTTTATGCAAGGCCTTAAAAAAACAAGTATTTTATTATACCTATTTATATGCTTTAATGCATGTGCCCAAAATAATACAAACAGTAAACCGAATAAGATAAATATGACTAATATTGAAACCATTACACTAGGATCAGGCTGCTTTTGGTGTACCGAAGCCTTTTTTCAACGTTTAAAAGGAGTAGTAAAAGTAACCAGTGGTTATAGTGGCGGCTTTGTTGATAACCCTACCTATGAGCAGGTTTGTGATAAAACCACCGGGCATGCGGAAGTATGTCAGGTATTATTTGATACCACAAAAATTAGCTTGGACGAAATATTATCCGTTTTTTGGAAAACGCACGACCCTACCACCCTCAACCAACAAGGAAATGATGTTGGGCCACAATATCGTAGTGTTGTATTTTTTCACAACAAACATCAGGAAGATTTGGCAAAAAAATATATCAATGAATTGAACGCCGCAAAAGCTTGGCCTAATCCCATTGTCACGACCGTTGAAGCATTCGAGAAGTTTTATGCTGCCGAAAACTATCACCAAAACTATTATAACAATAATAAAAATCAAGGTTATTGTAGATATGTGATTGGCCCTAAATTGGAGAAATTTGAAAAAGTGTTTGCTGATAAATTGATTAAAGAATAATATCATAATCGTATCATTACTTGTTTATTAATTACGACTAATTAAAGCACCCGTATGAAAAACACTTTATGCATTGTTGCACTGTCCTT
>DOMR01000117.1:0-194 GCA_003509845.1 Chitinophagaceae bacterium
TCGTGATCGGTACTGATACCCGCTGCAATGTATTTTTTTGCATCTTCGCCTCTTAATCCTGGCGCATGTCCATCTACTGGTTTCCCTGCTTTATGTGCTGCACTAATTTTTTTAATTACTTCTGGATCATTATATAAAACACCAGGAAAGTTCATCATCTCACTTAAATAATAAATATCATCGGAAGCTAATAA
>DOMR01000117.1:335-2728 GCA_003509845.1 Chitinophagaceae bacterium
CCATCCACCCCGCAAACATTGGCTATTTCATGCGGGTCACTGATGGTGCCAATGGTTCCATGCAAAACAGCCAACCTAGCAAAGGAGCTTGGGATAAGCATACTGCTTTCAATATGAACGTGGCTGTCAATAAAGCCGGGTAATAAATATTGTAAGGGGGCATTTTCGCAAGGATTGATAGCAACAATACTTCCGTTCTCCACCTGAATACTTGCAGGATAAATTTGCTTACCTACAATATCAACATATTGGCCAGCAATGGAAAAGGTAGCTTTCATTTTATAATTAGTTTACATATTAAACCAATAACTAAATTTAAATATAAGGGCCCTACTTTTATTTTTAAATAATGGATCTGTAAAATAATTATCGGTGTATACTAAAAAAAAGTCGCTCATTGGTTGGTACCTATATTGCAAACGACTATTAATATTAAAGTTATTGCTTTGGGTATTGTACTGTATAAAAGTAGTCCAAAATAACTGTGTATTAAAATTGTATTCAACCCTAGGCGCAATTAATAATAACTTGGTGCTGCCATATTTTCCAGGCAAATTAATATTATTTAGTTCTGCTCTCAAGCGAATATTTAAATTAGGCTGATTACGCCATTGAATTCCGGCACTTATTCCTCTAATCGTTCCATTATAAAAATGACCAATCCTAGCATCGCCAAACCAACCTAATTCCTTACGTGTGTCTGACATAAAGCTGATTAAAAAATTGCTATATTGATATCTTTGCGCAGGTAAAGGGGTGCCTCCTGTGAATGACGTGGGAAACATTAAGTCCACAATATTGTTTTCTAAATTTGCTTTTAAAAAGGAGGAGTTTTTAAAGTCGGTTTGTAGACTTAAGCTGGAAGTACTTTCGTTCAATGTATTATCGGGATTCAGAACAGTATAGTTTTCTAATTGCACTTCAAACTTTCCAATTTTTCCATTGGGTGGTTGTGTTAAATAAGTTAATTGTGCGTAGCTATTTTTATAACCCATTCTTATCACTGTATCCTTTAAGGCATCATAATTATTAATACGTTCAACAAAACCCATATCGGTGTAATAATTCTTGCCTAAATTTCCAATTTCAAGCACCGTATTCCAATGCTTGCGATTGGTACTTATTCCTACGTCAACATAGGAATTGAGGTCTGTAATAGTAGCTTTCATGGATTGATGGTAGGTAGCCCATGAACTAAAACTTCCTGGAGCATTGGAATATTCAAATGTTATACCTGCATTACGACCATATCTGTCCATTGGATTTTTTATTGCCTCCTCTTTTGAAATGTAATTTTCACGATTTAAAAAGTACCCTTTAATTTCAGACCTTTTTAATATTCTTTTATGTAAGGTGAAGGCAGAAAAATTTTCAGGACTATAATCTCCTTGTCTTCCAGTTTGCATATTCATGACACCAATTCTTGTTCCAGGTGCTAAATTGCCAGACAATCTGGCGCCAAATAAAATAGGAATTCTATTTCCTTGCTTATCTAATCCAATCGTCCTTGAATAAAAAGGTCGTACAGGTGGAATGCCAAAATTGGCGAAGAGATCAGAGTTTTCAATGAAAAAATTTCTTCTTTCAGGAAGAAAAATATTAAAGCGGGTTAAGTTAGTTACTTGCTGATCCACTTCCACCTGTGAAAAATCGGGATTGACAGTGACGTCTAAGTTTAGTGAAGTATTTAATGCCACTTTTGCATCAAAACCTGCGTTGCCATTGGCATTTAAGCTTTTATTATTTAGCTTATCCTCATTGGCAGTTCCAGTGATATAGGGTTGAATAATTAAATTATTTGAATTGATGGGCGGTGGAGTAGGCCAATGTATCACGCCTGTATACCCCAAATCATAGGACCTAAATGTAGGGGGCACTTTGGCCCAAGTATTGTATTGAACATTTTTCGCATCAATACGAATAAAATTGATACCCCAATATTTTTGATTCGGATCATACCTTAATGATTTTAAAGGAATCATTATTTCTGCCACCCAAAAATTGCCATAGTCCTTGGTTGCTGAAAACCATTTAGTATCCCAACTCCAATCACTCATGCGATCTGTGGAACTACTTAATTGATCTTCGGATTGCACATTTAAAGCGCTTAAAACAAAAAAGAAGCCATTTGTTTTTTGATTCAATGGGTCAAGTACAATACCAATACCATCATTCCCATCATGTCCCACATCCCTTTTCAAACTTTTGATAATAGCGGTACCGCTGTCGTATACCTTGAAGGCAAAATAAATATTTTTGTCATCAAAGATGAAGCGTACTTCTGTTTTTCTTTTTGCTTCGCCTATATTATTGGGGAATTTTTTATTATCAACATTTACCAATTTTGTATTCGCCCAAATCGCTTCATCCAAAATACCATCAATTTTAATGAC
>DOMR01000135.1 GCA_003509845.1 Chitinophagaceae bacterium
TGTCACCGTTATATTATTAGCAATTGTCAATCGGCAATGAATGTGATGGAATTATATGCATTATGCAGGCTGTGTGGATGGGATCCCCATTTATCCAATTTAGATATTGTTCCCTTATTTGAAACAATTGAGGATTTAACTAACACAGAGGAAATCATGTCTATTTTATATAATAACCCATTATACAAAATACATTTACAAAATAGACAGGCGCAACAACCCATCATGTTGGGATTTAGTGATGGGACCAAAGACGGAGGTTATTTACAAGCCAATTGGAGTATTTACAAAGCCAAAGAAACGCTCACTAAAATTTCAAGAGCTAATAATATAGTTGTGAAATTTTTTGATGGTCGTGGTGGACCACCTTCAAGAGGTGGTGGTAAAACACACCAATTTTACTCATCCATGGGCGACCAAATTGAAAATGAAGAAATTCAATTAACGGTTCAAGGTCAAACGATTACTTCCAATTTTGGAACCATCCAATCAGCACAATTTAATATTGAGCAATTATTGAGTGCTGGAATTAGTAATGAAATATTTGCCAATGCCAAGCTTCAGCTAAGTGAAAAAAACAGGGAGCTATTAGAAGAACTTGGACATATAAGTTATGTCAGCTACCAGCAATTAAAAAAGAATCCACTTTTTCTTCCTTATTTACAAAAGTTTAGTCCACTTAATTATTATGGTAAAAGTAATATTGCGAGTAGGCCTACCAAAAGAGGATTGAAAAATGAACTTAGCTTTTCCGATTTAAGGGCCATCCCATTTGTAGGTAGCTGGAGTCAACTTAAACAAAATGTACCTGGTTATTATGGCGTAGGCACCGCATTGCAAGTGCTAAAGGAAAAAGGACTTTGGAATGAGGTCGCCTCCTTGTTTAATACCAGTGCTTTTTTTAGAACCTTGGTTGACAATAGTATGATGAGTATGGTAAAGTCGAACTTTGCCATCACTAAGTATGTTGAAAACGACGAAAAGTTTACTGCATTTCGTCAAATCATTAAGGACGAGTTTATATTAACTACCCAATTATATTTAGAATTAAATAAGTGTAATAGTTTAATGGAAAAAGATACTTTGGCAAAACATTCCATTTTACTCAGAGACCGTATTGTACTACCCTTACTAACTATACAACAATTTGCACTTTGCAAAGTACAGGAGTCCAACATTGACCCCAAGTTAAAAGAAGCCTACGAAAAATTAGTCACTCGAACTATGTTTGGAGTAATTAATGCGGCTCGAAATTCAGCATAATAGTATCACTAAACCGGACCCACACTATCTTTCCATTGCCATAAATGCAAACAAGCATAAGTCCTATAGGGCGCCCAGGGAAGAGATTTATTTATCATTTTTATTTTCAGTTCTTTTTTAGAATCAAACTTAATTTTATATAATTTGATCATGGCTTGCTGTATACCTAAATCATCTACCGCAAAAACATCTTCCTGCCCCAAACTAAACATGAGTAGCATTTCCACAGTCCACCGCCCTACCCCTTTTATTTGAGTAAGTAAAGCAATCACTTGCTCCGGCGGTAGGGTATATAACTGTTTATCGGTCACCTTGTTTTCAATAAAAAAAGCAGCAACGTTTTGTACATAACTTACTTTTGAATTACTTAAACCAATTCCCCTTAACACCATTGGATCGGTGGCTAACACTTGCGCGCAAGAAGGTTCTTTACCTGCATACAAATCCAAGAAACGCAAAAATATAATTTTCGCCACCTTGGTACTTAATTGTTGGCTAATAATACTTGCTATTAAACGAATGGGGGTATTTTTTCTTTTTTTTAAGACATGGGTATCTACCGCTAAAAGCGTTGCTAATTTTATATCTTTTTTTAAATGCGCCTTGTAGGTCATAGCCACAAATTAGGGAGATTTATTTATTTATCTTAACTTTTGACTGAATTCAAAACAACTTTATGAAAAATTATCTCATTTTAATCGCCATTTTATTTACGCAAAATATAATTGCACAAAATGTTAATACGACAAAACAGGAAGTAAATATTGATGTTACCATCACCTATGAAAATGAGCAAGATAATATAAAAGCTATTCTAGCAATTTTACAAAATCAAACTGTTGCTTGGAATAAAGGCGATTTGGATGCATTTATGGTGGGTTATTGGAAAAGTGACAGCTTAGTATTTATGGGGAAATCGGGGCCCACCTATGGTTATAAAAATACCTTAGCTAATTATAAAAAAAACTATCCCGATGCTAGCCATATGGGCAAATTACATTTTGACATTGTAAGTATTAAATCTTTAGGTAAGAACTACTTTTTTGTTATTGGAAAATGGTTTCTACAACGCAGTGTTGGCGATGTAAATGGGCTGTATAGTTTGGTATTTAGAAAAACCAAAACTGGATGGAAAATTATTTCCGACCATAGTAGTTAAAGGTAACAAAGCCCTTGTTCCCCTGTCTAATATTCATCAAATTTAACAGGGGTTTTCCATAGCCGATACAGGCCATACATAAAGGCAACAAAACTTCCGATTAAGTAAATATAAAATAAGATATTACTTAACCGCCAATGTTCTTTTATAAATGCATAGCCAAGCATAATACCCAAGGTGGAATTAGAAAACATCCATAACAAAGTAAAGCCAATGCTATAGGTTATTTTATTTAAAAATGCCATGACTTGTGGATCCATCTTAATGTAATGGGTATGTTAAATACAATGAAATAATATTCAAAAAAATTAATCTAAACTTTGTTTGTTTGCTGCTGCAGCTTTCAATATTCTGTCAAATTGCGCAGGTGTTAAATCATTATAAAAATAATAAACTGGATCCACCTTAGCACCTCTTTTGATAACTTCATAATGACAATGCGGACCCGTACTTTTTCCTGTGCTACCAATATAACCAATCACTTCGCCCCTTTTAACAGTCTGTCCCACTTTTGCTTTTACGCGCACCATATGCCCATATAAAGTTTGATAGCCATAGCCATGATTGATCACTACCTTATTTCCATAACCATCACTATTAAATCCTGCCGCCTGCACTACCCCATCTGCCGTTGCATAAATAGGCGTTCCAGAGGGCGCTGTAAAATCAAGCCCTGCATGTAAACGATAGTCCTTATATAAAGGATCAATTCTATAACCATAACCAGAAGCTATCCGATTCAAATTTTTATTGCTCACAGGTTGTATGGCAGGAATTGCCCTTAATAATTTTTCTTTATTTTTTACCATAGTGCCTACTTCCACATAGGATTTATCCTGGAAGGCCGACCGCACACTTAAATTATTTAATTGC
>DOMR01000139.1:0-3870 GCA_003509845.1 Chitinophagaceae bacterium
TCGTGGGCATATTGGCTCATGGGGCAAAGATACCAAATTTGTATAAGCTTTATCCATGGCGCACTAGTTCTTAACAATTACTTTTATCTTCGTATCCAATGAAGGCAAGGATTTATAAATCAACTGGTAGCTGGTACTCCGTAAAATCGGAGGAGGGTCTATTTTATCAGGCGCGTATTAAGGGCGTCATAAAATTAGATGCCATTTCCTCTACGAACCCTATTGCTGTTGGGGATTGGGTGAATTATGAAATGGAAAATGTAGATCAAAATTCGGTCATGATTACCCATATTATTGACCGAGATAATTATGTGGCCAGGCAATCCCCCCATAATAAAAGACAGCAACATATTATCGCCTCCAATTTAGATCAGTCTATTTTATTAGCCACATTAAAATCACCTAAAACCTCACAAGGGTTTATAGATCGATTTTTGGTTTCCTGTGAGGCTTTTCATATCCCAGCAATGATTGTTTTTAATAAATCAGACATTTATGGCCCTGCAGAGATGGAGGTGTATGACCAATTTAAAAAAATGTATGAAGCCGTTGGATATAAAGTTTTTTTAATAAGTATTGAAAAGGACCAAGGTTTAAATAAAATTCAAGAATTATTAATTGGTAAAACAACATTGGTGAGTGGGCATAGTGGTGTTGGAAAATCTTCTTTTATTAATTATTTATTTCCTGATTTGGATTTAAACACACAAGAAGTAAGTGATTGGAGTGGGAAGGGGATGCATACCACTACTTTTGCGCAGATGTATGACTTACCAGCATCAGGTTCAGTAATTGATACGCCGGGTATGCGGGAATTGGGGTTGGTGAATTTAGAAAAAGAAGAGTTAGCACAATACTTTCCAGAAATGCGTGAAAAGATGGAGGGCTGTCAATTTAATAATTGCCAACATATCAACGAGCCAGGATGTGCGGTAAAAGCCGCAGTAGAAAAAGGAATTATTTCTGAAGCGCGTTTTTTTAGTTATGTTGATTTATGGCATGGCATTGAAGGGCCGAAGTATTAATAATTATTTTTTTGGCGCTTCATTATGTTCTGAAAACCAACTTGAATATTTTACATAGTTGTCCGCGATCCTATTTATTTCGCCACTAATTAATGCTTCTGAAACCATCTTCACTTTTTTTGCGGGGACACCAGCATATATACTTCCTTCTTCCACAATAGTGCCTTCTAATACGACTGCACCCGCAGCAATGATTGCATTTGAATGCACTACACATGCATCCATTACGATACTTCCCATGCCAATTAAAACATTATCATGTATGGTGCAACCATGCACTAAAGCATTGTGACCAATGGATACATTATTCCCGATAGTAGCGGGGTGCTTTAAATAGGTGCAATGAATGACTGCACCATCCTGCACATTGACCTTATTGCCCATTTTAATATAATGGACATCCCCTCTTAAAACGGCATTGAACCAGATAGAGCAATCCTCGCCCATCATAACATCTCCAACAATGGTTGCGTTGGGTGCAATAAAACAATTTTCACCAAATTGGGGATGTTTCCCTTGAACTGTGAGTATGGTTGCCATAAAAATGCGACTTTTGTACTGCAATTTAATAGTTATTATGTCCAGCATTAACAATAGACAACTTTTTTTTTCGCATTTAGCGCAAACCTCCGATAAACCAATTGGTATTGAAGTTGCGTCGGCGAGGGGAATATATATATATGATACCGCGGGAAAAGCTTTTATGGATATGATTAGTGGGTTTAGTGTTTGTAATATTGGCCATAGTCATCCATCAGTGATTAAAGCAATACAGGAGCAAGCAGCACAGTATATGCATGTGATTGTATATGGTGAATTTATTCAGTCGCCTCAGGTGCAATATGCAAAAGCATTAGCTACTGTGTTACCTGATCAATTACAATCCGTTTATTTTACCAATAGTGGCGCTGAAGCTGCCGAAGGTGCAATGAAATTAGCGAAACGTGTTACCAAGCGTACCAAAATGGTTTCATTTAACGGGGCTTATCATGGAAGTACACAAGGGGCCTTAAGTATGATGGGGGATGAATATTTTAAAAATGCTTTTAGGCCCTTGCTCCCAGAAGTGATGCAATTGTCGTACAATAATTTTGACGATTTAAATTTGATTGATAACACGGTTGCTTGTGTTTTGGTTGAATTAGTACAAGCGGAAACAGGAATCACGCCTGCGAATAAAGACTGGCTTATTGCATTAAAAGAAAAATGTGAATCACTTTGCGTGGTATTAATCGTGGACGAGATTCAGTCAGGGTTTGGTCGAACAGGCAGTTTGTTTGCATTTGAGCAATATGGCATTACGCCAGATATTTTATTGCTGGGGAAAGCATTGGGTGGTGGATTGCCATTAGGTGCGTTTATTGCAAATGTCAAAATGATGGGAGCTTTAATGCATAGTCCTGTGTTAGGACATATCACCACATTTGGAGGGAATCCAGTTTGTTGCGCTGCGGGTCATGCAGCTTTGCAAGTATTGCAAAAATCTAATTGGATCAATGAGGTTGCACAAAAAGAACAATTTTTATTGGAGCATCTAGTGCACCCAAGTATTTTAAATCGGACACATAAAGGATTGTGGATGTCTTTACAATTTTCATCTTCAGTAATTGCAAAAAAAGTGGCAGCTTGTTGTGTTGCCAATGGAATAATAACTGATTGGTTTTTATTTGCAGAAGATAAAATTAGAATTGCACCGCCATTAAGTATTACGATGGAGGAATTAAATGAAGCAGTTAATAAAATAAAATTAAGTATTGACGAAGCGGTCGCTTCTAGTTAATCTTTAACAATCGCCTGTTCTACAAAATCGCCTGTATAATTCTTCATATTTGGGTATGATATGATGTATGTCAAAAAGTTTTGCTTCTTTTAAAGCGTTGTGCTTAAAGGCTTTTAGTTTTGTTTCATCTTGTAATAGTTCAATGGCATTTTTACTCATTTTTGCTATATCACCAACTGGGGCAGTATATCCTGTAACACCATCAATATTAATCTCTCCTAATCCACCTGCGTCTGTACTAATTACAACGGTGCTCGCTGCCATCGCTTCAAGCGCAGCTAATCCAAAACTTTCATATTCAGAAGGCAATAAAAAAACATCACTGACTGCTAATAGCTCTTCCATTTGTTCCTGCTTTCCTAAAAAACGTACATCGCCATCTAGCCCATATTGCCTAGTAAGATCTTCGGCTAGTGGACGCTCGGGGCCATCTCCGACCATTAACAATTTTGCAGGAAGCGCACTGTGAATATTTTTAAAAATCTCCATCACGTGATCTATTCTTTTTATCTTTCTAAAATTAGATGCGTGTATGATTATTTTTTCATTGTTCGGAGCAATCACTTGTCTAAATGCTGCTACTGCTTTTTTATTATAACGGTGTACATCCACAAAATTGTGGATGACTTCAATTTCTTTTTTAATATCGAAATGCTTGAAAGTCTCTGCTCTTAAATTTTCAGACACTGCTGTAATAGCATCACTTTCGTTGATTGAAAAAGTAACGACTGGCTCGTAAGTTTTATCGCGACCAACTAAAGTAATATCTGTGCCATGTAAAGTAGTAATGACTGGAACTGACCTTCCTGTTTTTTGCTTAACGATTTGTTTGGCAGTAAAAGCAGCAGATGCGTGGGGGATCGCATAGTGTGCATGAATTAAATCCAAATCATGGTTTAATATTACATCTACCATGGTACTTGCCAAAGCTAATTCATAAGGCGGGTAGTCGAATAATGGATAAGTAGGTACCCTAACTTCATGGTAAAATATATTGGTATGAAAACCATTTAGGCGAACTGGCTGTTGGTAGGTAATAAAATGGATTTCATGGCCTTTTTCCGC
>DOMR01000139.1:3911-6951 GCA_003509845.1 Chitinophagaceae bacterium
AAAACGCCACTACCGCCAAAAGTAGGATAACAAACAATTCCAATTTTCATTTAAGTGCTATTGTATCTGCAAATAACAACTTATAATGCAATAAAGTTTATTTATATTTAAGAATTATTTAACTGAAAAAAAATCGGGTATGCGTAAATTATTCCTTTTGATGTTTTGTTGGCCAATTTTGACCCAAGCACAAATCAATCAAGACAGTATAACAATAAAAAAAATGTCAGATGAAATCATGACCAATGGTAAGGCCTATGATTTATTAAGGCAGTTAACCAAACAAATTGGGGGTCGTTTGGCAGGGTCGCCGCAACAACAAAATGCAGCAATTTGGGGTCAACGCAATATGGCTGCATTCTCGCCTGATAAAGTGTATATGCAACCCTGTAAAACACCCAATTGGCAACGCGGGGGTAAGGATTTTGCAAGTGTAGTTAGTGTCAATGGAAAAGCAATGAATCGTCCTTTAGCTGCATTGGCTTTAGGCAATTCATTAGGAAGTAAAGGTTTAATTGAAGCGGAGCTTTTAGCAGTTGCCGATTTTGATGAATTGGAAAAACGTAAAGCCGAAGTAAAAGGAAAAATAGTTTATTACCATAGCATGTTTGATCCTAACATCATCCAAACTTTCGGCGCTTATGGAAAAGCGGGGGTATATCGTTCCACTGGCGCTAGTCGTGCTGCAAAGTATGGTGCTGTTGGCGTAATGCTACATTCATTAAGTACCGCTCCTGATAATGCGCCACACACAGGTGGTATGAAGTATGATGAAGATTATCCAAAAATTCCGGCGGTAGCTTTGGGCCCTAATGATGCAAAGGAACTATATGCAAATGCAAAAAAAGGAACCATCCGTGTGCAGATGCAAACCTATGGTTATTTTTTACCTGATGCAGATGAGAATAATGTGGTAGCAGAAATTAAAGGTTCTACTTTCCCGAATGAAATAATTACAATTGGCGGTCATTTAGATAGTTGGGATGTAAATGAAGGGGCACATGATGATGGTGCAGGTATTGTGCAAACGATGGAAATTTTACGAACCATGAAAGCATTGAACTATCAACCAAAAAGAACTATTCGTTTTGTTTTATTTGCGAATGAAGAAAATGGCATGCGCGGCGGCAACAAATATGCTGAACTAGCAAAACAAAATAACGAGCAACATGTTTTTGCGCTTGAAAGTGATGCGGGTGGATTTACGCCTAGGGCCATTGGTATTAGTGCAACAAGCCCTGAGCAGTTTAAAAAGATGCAACAATGGGCAAGTTTATTAAAGCCTTATGGTACTGAAATTACAGCTGGCGGTGGCGGTGCGGACATTGGGCCGCTAAAAAATGTGAATGCCACAATTGTGCTTGCGGGTTTAGTGCCAGATAGCCAACGCTATTTTGATTTACACCACGCTAAAACAGATGTGTTTGAAAATGTAAACAAAAGAGAATTGTTATTAGGTGCTGTGAATATGGCGGCGATTATTTATTTGGTTGACCAGTATGGGGTGCCGAAATAAAAGACGATTATTTGTTAATAGAATAAACACCTATCACTCGTCTCATCGCTGCTTCGCAGATATTCGCTCGTAATAGCATTTATTCTTTTTAACAAATAAGATTGTAGAAAAACATAGGCTGTAGAAAAAATACCTAATCCTCGGCTCTCAATCGCTTCGCTCAAATGTTCGCTCGGATTAGTATTTATTTCTACTGCTATAATAAAAAAGCCTCGAGGTTAAATTGACCAAGAGGCTTTTTTATTGGATAGTGTGTTGCAGTTATCTACTTAAGTTCATTGAACGCTCCTTGTATAAATTTCGGAAGTAAGGATCGCGTAAATCTTTTATAAATCGAATGGCTTCACCAGTGCTTTTCATTTCAGGGCCTAATTCTTTGTTCACGCCAGGGAATTTATCAAAACTAAATACGGGTTCTTTAATCGCAAATCCATCTAGCTTTTTCTCCATGACGAAGTCGGTTAATTTAGCAGCACCCAACATTACTTTGGTTGCAATATTTAAATAAGGAATTTGATATGCCTTCGCAATAAATGGGGTGGTTCTTGATGCTCTTGGATTGGCTTCAATGACAAATACTTTATCGTCCTTAATCGCAAACTGAATATTTATTAATCCTTTGATATTTAAAGCGCGCGCAATTTTTTCACTGTAAAATTCCATGGTCGCCACAATCAATGGTGTTAAGTTAAATGCAGGTAATACCGCATTACTATCGCCACTATGTATACCAGCTGGTTCAATATGTTCCATCACACCCATCACGTGAAAAGTTTCTCCATCAAAAATGGCATCAACTTCTGCTTCCTGACAACGATCTAAAAAATGGTCAATTAATATTTTATTATCTGGAATATGCTTTAAGATACTAACCACCGCTGTTTCCACTTCGGCATCATTAATAACAATACGCATTCTTTGTCCACCAATTACATAGCTGGGTCTTACTAAAACTGGATAGCCTACTTGATTGGCAACTTCAACGGCTTCTTCTGCAGTGTATGCAGTTCCGTAATCAGGATAAGGAATTTTTAATTCTTTTAATAAATCACTAAAGCGACCGCGATCTTCTGCAATATCTAGACTGTCAAATGAAGTTCCTATAATTTTAATTCCTCTTTCGGTTAATCGTTTTGCTAATTTCAATGCAGTTTGTCCGCCTAATTGTACAATCACACCTTCTGGTTGTTCCAATTCAATAATCTCCCAAAGATGCTCCCAAAATACAGGCTCAAAATATAATTTATCTGCCATGTCAAAATCGGTAGAAACAGTTTCAGGATTGCAATTCACCATGATGGCTTCATAGCCAGCTTCTTTTACCGCCAATAATCCATGAACGCAGCAATAATCAAATTCAATGCCTTGACCAATACGATTGGGGCCACTGCCTAATACAATAATTTTTTTTCTGGAAGAGCGGATTGACTCGTTGGATTGCAGGGTGTTGCTCATATGTATGAAATTGGGCAAAAATACAGAAGCATTATCATTTTTACGAATTTTTAAGCAATGGTTTTCCAC
>DOMR01000152.1 GCA_003509845.1 Chitinophagaceae bacterium
ACCCAACTTGAAACTAAAATCATGAAGCCGACAAAGCTGGCCGCGAACAATAATTGTAAGGCAATAGGTAAGTAAGTAGTAGCGCTGTTTATTTCATTAGCCGACATCAAATACAGTGGCAAATTCATACACTATGTTTTGGATTTGCAAAAATACACAAAGGATAGCTCATATAACGAAAAACTCCCCATAAATGGGGAGTAATTTTCAATTATTTTTTAACAGTGGTGCAGATCTAAATTTAGGAGTTATCCTTTTTTAATTTGCGTAGTATCAGTGGCCGCTTTTTGGCTACCACCAGATTGCATTTTTTTAATGATTTCCCAGTTTTTAGTCAAACTTTCCTTGATTTTCAAGGTTTGTGGCTCCGCAGGAATAAGCTCTAAAACCTTATCACACATGGCAATTGCTTGCTCATATGCTTTGGTCTCGTTATAATACCCCATCATGGTATAAAAGTTGTTGACCATCGCCTGCTTATTTTTAGTCATATCCTTAGACAAAAACTGATTTTGTAAGGTAACAGCTTCAAAAAGCACCCCTAAATTATTTGCCGTATCCAATAATTTAGCTGCTTTCACATTAAATGAATACCCATTTGGTTTATCAGGGAAGGCCGTGATATATTCCATTGAAATGGCTTTTGTAGTAGCGCCCTCCTTTGCATTTGCTGCAATACTTGCCGTTTTATAATAATACACTTCATCCTTAATCCCTCTTAGGGCTGAATAGTTCGCATACCATTTTAACTCATCGGAATACATATTAGCTTTTTCTAACATCTCATAGCCCAACTTATAATATTTAAGCTTATTTACCCTAGCGGTGTCAGCTGCAATTGCTTTTTCTAATAAAGCAGCTAAAGCAACTTGGTTGCCACTAAAACGAGATATAATCCTAACCGCTAATTCGTAATCACTAGTGACTATCTTTTCAGCAGTACTTTTACTCATGAAATTTTCAATATATGTTTTTGCTTGAACTGAATCGCCTTTACGATCATAGTTATAGGCTAATAACACCCCTAATCTAGGTAAAGCATCAATGCCAATGGAAGCTTCTAAAGCTTTTGCTTTTTCTAATGAAGCATCAAATTGTCCAGCACGGAAAAGATAATCTGCATTAAAAATGTCTAAGGACGGATCCTTATCCGCATACTTTAAAAACAAATCCAAATTTACTTTCGCAGTCTCTGTTGCGGACTGTGTATTTAAATCTGCATAATAGGAATACAAAGCGAAATATACTGGAGGAAAAGTCGGGTCAGCAGCAATTGCTTTGCTGTAATATTCATCAAATGACTCCCTGTTACTTTGCGTTTGATACACCCTTCCGGTTCTGTAATAAGGAAAAGCATTTTTTGGATCGCGTGATATTGCCTCTTGAAATGCAGTCACCGCTTCGCCTCCATTTTCACCACCCGCTTTCAAATAGTTAATACCTAAATTAATAAATAAATTAGGGTTTGCCATTGATTCATATGCCGAAATTGTTTCCTTTAATTTATCAATCGCATATCTGTGATCTCCTATATTGATAGGCATTTCAGCGTGTATATAACCAATGGCATTTACAATATCTTGATTTGGTTTCCCTTTAAACTTACCTTTAGTCAGCAAAGTGGTCGTCAATGCAACTTCTAAATTTTGCTTCACTGCATTTACATCTGTTCCTTCTAATAATTGCACGTGTGACATACCTACTAATAGCCAAGGATCATTTCCTGCTGCTTGCAATGCTTGTTGATAAATAGCTTTTGCTTTTTTGATAGTAGTATCACTAGGCATGCCAGAACCTTGCTCCGCTAAAACCGCTTCTCCATACCAAAAAATATTTTCTGTATTGGTTGGATTTTTATCTAAGGCTTCTTTGAAAAAGGCCAAGGCTGACTTATTTTTTTCATAATTCAACAACTTCACCCCCTCCGCAAACGGAGAAACAGGAACAACCTGAGCATGTACACTTGACAATGCTAAAACCACACTTACTGAAAATAAAACCAATTTTTTCATCACTTTACTTTTTAAAAATTCTGGATCCTTAAATTTAATTCAAATTATAAATTCGGAAGGTGAAAATATCAAATTTTACCTGAAATTCAACCTAAATTAATGGATAATTCTACTACAAAATGTTAGTTTTTATAAGCGGTACTAATTCAGTAGCCCGTTTCTTTTTTTAAACCCCATTTTAGCGGGTACCAAAAAGGCCCTTCTAAATATTAACTGGCCTCGTTCTAGGCTTAAAAAATTTAAAAAACCTGAACCCAAACCGGGTGAATTTTCCTTTAAAATATAATAAATTGGTAATGATAATGAATATTGCCCCCGACCAATGGTTGCTTGAGAAGGTTGGGCATACATTCCATTTTCCTCGCACAAGGTACATTCCAGCATAGCGGTTTTTACCTGCTTTTGATTTTCAACCTGCTTTGGATCGTATTTATCCCCCACCCAATTCAATCCAAGAAATCCAATGGCATTCGGATGATTTTTAATATAGGTGATTACATCAGCAGATCCGTTGGCCCCATGCACATTTTTGCCAAACGTAGCTTGCTTTAATAAACTGTCTTTTAAAAAACGATTTATTCCGGTTAAATTATTGCCATCCATGACTACTTCTTGTGGATCCACCCCCTTTAATTTGTCCCCTAATTGTTTTAAAGTAAATAGGGTATCCTTGGCTGATTTATGCACCAATACTGCGATCGCATTATAGGCCAAAATACCAAAAGTAGGTGCATACCCTAATTGGTTTTTAAATCCTGTTTGTTCTGATTTTTCCAACCCCCTTGTGATAATAATCATTCGCGTACTATCATTCGTAAAGTCCTTTAAACACTCTATTTCAGACTTATAGAACACATGAATTTTCGCCTTGGGATAACTTGAATTAAACACCTTAATTTGTTCTTCAATAATGGGTTTAAAGCTTTCTTCCACTGAAATATTAATTTCCCCTTCACTGGTAGTTTCAATGGGTGCATTAGTTGTCGAACTGTTACAAGCGGCGAGCAAAATGATGCCCCCAAAAAGTATAAATATTTTACGCATAATTGAAATTCATAAATTTAAAAAACGGACAGGTTAGTAATCCTTTTGAAAGCCCCGATACAACCTAAATCCACCATACAATAAACACATCCCCCCGAAAATGGTCCGAAACTCGGTATCTACATTCAACACCTGGTCTAACTTGAACCATTTAGCGCCCAACATCAACACCGCGCAGCCTAAAATGAGCGCCGCCATACTAAAATCATAGATACTTTTAAAAAGTCGGTAGGATCTTTCTGATTTATCTCTTGAATTATTCCTGGGATTATTACTTGAATGATTAAAGTCTTCCATATTTTTAATTTAAAACCACAATTTAAACAATTAATATAGGATGAATTTAAAAATTTATCTTTACCTATAAATTTGACAGCATGAGCAAGCCATCTTTGCCACAAGGTACCCGTGATTTTAATGCCATAACGGTACAAAAACGCCAATACATTTTTCAAACCATACGTGGCGTATTTGAATCTTTTGGGTTTACACCGTTGGAAACGCCCGCCATGGAAAATTTAGACACTTTAATGGGTAAATATGGGGAAGAAGGCGATAAGCTCATTTTTAAGATTTTAAATAATGGGTTAGATAACCCGCAAAAAAAAGAACAAACACTGGAAGGCTTTGATAAAATTTTAGCAGGCAAAAGCACTACTCAAATTACGGAACGCGCATTACGATATGATTTAACGATTCCGTTTGCAAGATATGTAGCCATGAATCATGGCGCTTTAACTTTCCCTTTTAAACGTTATCAAATTCAGCCAGTATGGCGCGCAGATCGTCCACAAAAAGGTAGGTACCGTGAATTTTATCAGTGCGACGCTGATATTGTAGGAAGTGAAAGTTTATTAAATGAAGTTGATTTGGTGGCGTTATATGTTACCGCATTTGAAAAATTAAATTTACCTGTTGAAATAAAAATAAATAATCGACAAATTTTATTAGCACTTGCTGAAATTTGTGGCGGTAGCGAAAAATTGATTGACCTAACTATTGCCATTGATAAATTGGATAAAATAGGTTGGGAAAAAGTACAAGTAGAATTAAGTACCAAAGGATTTACACCTGCCCAACAAGCTACTATTCAAACCTACCTGAATATTGAAGGAAGTAATGAAGAAAAATTAAAAAAATTAGCAACGTTATTGGGTGACAACGCTGCCGGACAAACTGGTATTGCAGCATTGAATTATGTTTTAAATTATCATAACAACACGGGTATGGCCAAGCATTTGATCGCCGACTTTACTTTAGCGCGCGGCTTAAATTATTATACGGGCCTTATATTTGAAGTTAAGGCCAAAGATGCGCAAATGGGCAGTATTGGCGGTGGTGGTCGCTACAATGATTTAACAAGTTTGTTTGGTGTCCCTAATATACCTGGTGTTGGTATTAGCTTTGGTGTTGACCGTATTTATGATGTGATGGAAGAAAAAAACTTATTTCCTGCATCCGTTGAACAAGCCACACAGGTATTGTTTTTCAATTTGGGTGAAAATGAGGCGATGCAATCCTATCAATTGATGATGGCACTTAGAAATAAAAAAATTGCTTGCGAAATTTACCCTGAGAAAAGTAAGTTTGACAAGCAATTTAAATATGCTGAGAAAAAAAATATTCCTACCATTGTTATTATTGGTAGTGATGAATTGGCGGCTAAAAACTGTACTGTTAAAAATTTAAATTCAGGACAACAAGATACAATTACATTTGAAGCGCTAATGGATTACAAATTCTAATTATATAATTTATCTGCCCAAATTTGGTCTTCAAAATAAAAGTCTTGTTTGATTGCACTTGATGCAGCTTCTTTTTTGCCAATCAACTCCATACCTTGCACATTGATACCAACACCTTCTACGACACTATTGCCGTCTCTTTTAAAAATCACTAACGCATCATACGCAGCTAAATAAAAAGTATCCACTCCTTTTTTCTCTAAAGGAAAAGAACCCACTGATGATGTGGAGACCAAAACTGAATCTTGAATAGTAAGTACCACTTCCGTCACGGGACTTCCTTCCGCAAATGTATATTTACCTAGGTACTCTTTTAGTGGGCTATCCTGCGCTTGTACAGTAACAAATATTCCTAAAAACACGATACCCATCAATAACATCTTTTTCATAATTGGTCATTTTTTTTAATAATTCAATAAATTGAATACCAAATTTAGGATAATTAGGATGCAATTTTGAAAAAAATGATGTTAAGTCATCAATAAATTACTGGCTAAAAATCGGCCCCACTAAAATTGGGGTGATTTCCGTCAAAAAAGCTTCAAAAAAAGAAATAAAAGGATACAAAAACGATCAAGTATCTTTGCATTATGGAGCATACTAAAGTTAATATCAGACAACTCGAAATCGCTGACATTGAACGATTTATAGGACATTTAGGAGAAAAATCATTTCGCGTAAAACAAATACACGAATGGCTGTGGCAAAAGCATGCGCATAGCTTTGACGAAATGACCAACCTTAGTAAGGACCTTCGTCAGCAGTTGGAAGCCAATTTTACGCTTCCTGCCCTTACCTTAAATACGACACAATTAAGTGAAGATGGTACATTAAAAACCAGATTTGAAACTTTTGATCATCATATGATTGAAGGTGTATTAATTCCCACAAGTGAGCGTAAAACCGCATGCGTTTCCTCTCAAATTGGTTGTAGCTTAAGCTGTAAATTTTGTGCCACTGGATATATGGAACGCAAAAGAAATTTAAGCTATGATGAAATTTATGATCAGGTGGTGATGATTAATCAGCAAAGTGAAATACACCATGAAAAATCATTATCGAATATTGTATTTATGGGTATGGGTGAGCCCTTGTTGAATTACAAAAATGTTTTAAAAGCAATAGAACGAATTTCAGCAAAGGATGGGTTGGGCATGAGTCAAAGAAGAATCACCGTTTCAACAGCTGGCGTTGCCAAAGGAATTAAACAATTAGGAGATGATCAAGTACGTTTCAAATTAGCCTTATCCTTGCATGCCGCTAATGATAAAAAACGCAATGAAATTATGCCGATCAATGAAAGCAATAACATTGAGGCATTAATTCAAGCCCTTAATTATTTTTATAAAAAAACGGGCAGCGAAATTACATTTGAATACATTTTGTTTAAAGACTTTAATGACAGTGAAAGAGATGTTGTTGAATTAACA
>DOMR01000025.1 GCA_003509845.1 Chitinophagaceae bacterium
GGCCTTCTATTTTAAATAGAAGGCCTTTTTTGTGTCATATTCTGAAACTTTGGCATTCTTTTTGTAGTTCCTTTGAATACAAGGTTTTACCTTTAACCACTGAAAACAGACAATATGAATTTAGGAAAAGAATTTGAGCAATTTGCGATCAAAGGAAGAGGGATCAGCAGCAATAGTTTACATCAATATAAAAATAGCGTCACTAATCTGACCCCCTATATTATTGAGGAACGCCCTATGAATGTGGCAAGCATGGATGTATTTAGCCGCTTAATGATGGATAGAATCATCTTTCTTGGCGAAGGCATTAATGACTATGTAGCAAACATTGTTACCGCACAGTTATTATTTTTAGAAAGTACGGATCGTACCAAGGATATTCAAATGTATATCAACAGCCCAGGCGGAAGCGTTTATGCTGGATTAGGTATATATGATACCATGCAGTTCATTAGTCCCGATGTGGCGACTATTTGTACAGGCATGGCAGCAAGCATGGGTGCCATTTTATTATGCGCCGGTGTAGAAGGAAAAAGAACCGCTTTAAAACATAGCCGTATTATGTTACACCAACCAAGTGGGGCTATTGGTGGTCAAGCAACAGATATTGAAATCACTGCTAGAGAAATAAAAAAATTAAGAACCGAATTATACGAGGTAATTGCACACCATACCCATAAGGATTTAGCAACAGTGAGCAAGGATTGCGACAGAGATTTTTGGATGACTGCCGCTGAAGGAAAAGAATATGGATTAGTGGATGAAGTTTTATTAACGAACCCACGCAAGATTAAAAAATAAAGAAGAAAAAATAATTGTATGATACTTACCAATCAATATTTAATGGCAGAGGACGACGAGCCAAAAGAAAATAAGAAAGAAGAAACAGGACCTAGTTTTTTGAATAAAAAAATGGAGCAAATCTTTTTTGAAAAAAGATCCATTTACTTATGGGGTCAGGTGGATGATAAATCAGCAAAAGATATTGTAACAAAATTATTATTGTTAGATGCGGACAAGCCAGGTGAAGAAATTAATTTTTATATCAATAGTCCAGGTGGCGTTGTTACAAGTGGCATGGTGATGTTTGATACCATGAACTTAATCAAAAGCCCGGTGCATACCATTTGTATGGGATTAGCTGCAAGCATGGGTTCCATCCTTTTAAGTATGGGCGAAAAAGGAAAGCGTACCATTTTCCCGCATGGGGAAGTTATGATACACCAACCTAGCCTAGGCGGATATTACCAGGCAACCAGTGCAGATATTGAAATTCAGGCAGAGCAAATTAGAAAGACCAAAGAATTAGGCGCTAAAATATTAGCGAAGAATTGTGGTAAAACCGTTGAGCAAATTATGGCCGATTTTGATAGAGATTATTGGATGGATGCCAAAGAAGCTGTGGCATATGGTATTGTTGATAAAATAGCAAAATCGCTTTAATAAATTAATGATCATGAATAAAGTTGAAGCAATACAATGTTCCTTTTGTGGACGCAAGCGAGAAGAAGTTAAAATTTTGATCGCTGGTCAAGAAGGACATATATGCGAGCATTGTATTGAACATGCCCATGAAATTATTGTGAAAGAATTTCACCAAAAAAAGGCGGATGGAAAAGCAGGAAACTTGAAAGTCCAAAAACCAACAGCCATCAAAGCTTTTCTAGACCAATACATCATTGGACAGGATGAAGCTAAAAAAATATTATGTGTTGCCGTTTATAATCACTTTAAGAGAATTAATTTACCTGTCACTACTAAGAATGAAGTGGAAATTGAAAAGAGTAATGTGATCATGATTGGTGAAACAGGAACTGGTAAAACATTACTTGCCAAAACCATTGCCAAGCTTTTGAATGTTCCATTTGCGATTGTGGATGCAACTGTATTTACAGAAGCGGGTTATGTAGGTGAGGATGTTGAAAGTATGTTAACGCGTTTGTTACAAAATTGCGACTATGATGTGGAAGCTGCGCAAAGAGGCATCGTATATATTGATGAAATTGACAAAATTGCTCGTAAAAGCGATAACGCTTCTATCACGAGAGATGTGAGCGGCGAAGGTGTACAACAAGGATTATTAAAAATGTTAGAAGGCACTGAAGTGCTTGTTCCGCCGCAAGGAGGTCGCAAACACCCTGATCAAAAAATGATTAAGGTGGATACTAAAAATATTTTATTTATTTGCGGTGGCGCATTTGACGGTATTGATAAAATTATTGCTCGTCGTATCAACACCAACGCCATTGGATTTAGTGTAAATAAGGACGAACAAGAATTACAAAGAAAGAATTTATTACGTTTTGTAAATGCACAAGATATTAAAAGCTTTGGATTGATTCCTGAAATGTTAGGGCGTCTTCCTATTGTTACGCATTTAGAGCCTTTGGATGCCGACACCTTAAGAAGCATTTTAACTGAGCCTAAGAATGCATTAATCAAACAATACACACAATTATTTGCGATCGAAAAAATCAAACTCAGTATTGATAATGACGTTTTTGATTATATCGTAAACAAAGCAATGGAGTATAAATTAGGCGCTAGAGGATTAAGAAGTATTTGTGAAAGCTTGTTTACACAAGCCATGTTTGAAATGCCTGGAACTAATGTGACTGAATTTAATGTAACATTAGACTACGCCAAAAATATGTTTGACAAGAGTAAATTGAGCACTTTAAAAGTGGCTTAAAAAAATAATATTCAAATTAAAAGATTAAATCAAATTTTATGCAAGAACTAATTGATCGTTTGGTAAAAGAAACAGGCGTTACACCAGAGCAAGCAAAGCAATCTATTGAAACCATCGCGGCATTTGTAAAAGAAAAATTTCCGATGTTAGGTGGTGCTGTAAATCAAATATTTAAAGCAGGCGGTAAATAGTCAGGAACTTGGATTGGG
>DOMR01000076.1:0-1994 GCA_003509845.1 Chitinophagaceae bacterium
ATATTTCCACAGTTCAATGGGGTTGGATTTTAGGTATGTTTACGATTGCTTATGCGGCATTCGAAATACCCACGGGATGGCTGGGTGATAAATTTGGTGGCAAAAAGATACTGATTCGGGTGGTGTTGTGGTGGTCACTTTTCACCATTTTAACGGGTTTTGCGAATGGATTTATTATGTTACTATTGGTTCGTTTCCTATTTGGTATGGGAGAAGCGGGGGCTTACCCCAACACCTCCATAGTATTGGCAAAATATTTTCCAGTTTTGGAACGGGGCCGTGCACAAGCAACCATTTGGGGGGCTTCTCGTTTAGGGGCGGCTTTAACCCCTTTTATTGTACTTCCAATTCAGCAAAAATATAGCTGGAATATGTCCTTTTACATTTTGGGAGCCGTTGGGGTAGTTTGGACCCTATTTTGGGTATTTTGGCACAAGGAAGATCCGAAAGATTGTAAGGGTATGTCGACAGATGAGTTAAAATTGATCATTGATAACCGGGACCTCCCTATGCAAGGGGAAACGACTAAAAGCTCTTACTGGAGCGGGTTTAAGTCCAAAAATTTGTGGTTTTTACTTGCCATGTACTTTTGTTATGCGATTGGCGCCTACTTTTTTCAAAGTTGGTTCCATACCTACCTGGAAAAGGGACGACTTATCCCAAAAAATGAGCTTATTTGGGCATCTTCGGTGCCCTATTTACTAGCTGCAATGGGTTGTTTTACAGGGGGTTGGATCAGTGACAAAGCTTGTTTACGATGGGGTAAAAAATGGGGGCGTCGCATTGTACCCATGGTGGGTTTGTTTGTGGCTGGCATTTGTATCATTAGCGCTTCCTTAGTGAGTGATAACTTATTGGCAATCATTTATTTAGGTGTCGGCATGGCTTTTATGGATGTAACAGCTCCCGTGGCCTGGGCGGTCGCCATGGATATGGGAGGTACCAAAAGTGGGGCCATCTCAGGCACTATGAATACCGCAGGCTTAACGGGTGCATATATAAGCACTGTATTTTTTGGATATCTGGCATCCGCTTATGGCTATTATTTACCTGTACTTTATATCGGAATTATGGTTTTATTGGGGTCCTTTATTTGGATGAAAATAGATGCCACGCAAAAAATTGAATTCAAGACCATTACGCAATAGTTCTGCTTTCTTTTTTTAGCCAAATGCCCTATCTTTAAAACAGGATTTTGCTAGTCACCAACTTCAGTGAGATTTCGCTTTAAATTTTAAGCACATTTATTTTAATAATAAGTGAAGGAGTCTTGCAATTAAAAAAATATTAAATATGAAAAGAAGATCTTTTGTAAAAAATTCAGTGATCTCCACTGCGGGCTTATTCATCACCAAAGATATGTTTAGCTACAAAAAAGGACCCGTGTATGGTCACAATGAAATGACTTTCCGTATGGATACCACGTGGGGTACACTTAATACTGAAAAAACACCCGTGAATGATTGTCATGAAATGATACAAGATTCGAAAGGTCGAATTGTGTTATTGACTAATGAAACAAAAAATAATATTATTATTTATAATAAAAGTGGCCGCCTAATTGACACTTGGGGAACTGAATTTCCTGGCGCACACGGTTTAACATTACAACAAAACGGCAAAGAAGATTTTTTATTTATTACGGACACCAATAAACATCAGGTATATAAAACGACGATGGATGGTAAAATATTATTAACGATTGATGCTCCTCAAGATTTGCCAGCATATAAAAATAATAACAAGGCCTTTGTTCCAACGGAAACAACTGTTTTACCGAATGGTGATTTTTATATTGCAGATGGATATGGCGCACAACATGTTTTACATTACGATGAAAATGGAAAATTGAAAAATGCATTTGGTGGCAGAGGAACAAAAGATGAAAATTTAGATAACGCACATGGTATTTGTGTTGATACTAGAACTGGCACCACCACATTAATTGTTACAGACAGAAATAAAAATTGTTTCAAAATATTTTCACTAGATGG
>DOMR01000076.1:2015-3644 GCA_003509845.1 Chitinophagaceae bacterium
AAACTAATGGAGATTATTCAATTGCCAGGTGCTGGTGTTTGTAGACCAGTGATTAAAGGTGATTACCTATATGCTGCAGTGTTAAGATCCCCTATGTCTGTTGAGAAATCTGGATTTGTTACCATTTTAAACAAAGAAAATAAAGTGGTTTCTAATATTGGTGGAACAGAACCCATTTATGAAAATGGCAAATTAAAAACTATGGCGCAAGCGGATAAAATATTTGCACATCCACACGATGTGTGTGTTGATGATGATGGAAGTATTTATGTGGCACAATGGGCCTCAGGAAAAGTATACCCTTATAAATTAACACGTGTTTAGTTTTATAAATAACTTGTTGAAATAATTTTGATATTGAATATGAAAAAGTACATCAGTTTTGGGGCAATCGTTTTAGTGGTCATCGGACTTATTTATGGTGTCGTATATATTGCCGATGGCAAAAAAGGCGCGCGCTCAAAAGCAATATCCTATAACCAAGATATTCGTCCTATTTTATCTGATAAATGTTTTTCTTGCCATGGCCCCGATGCAAATAAAGTAAAAGCTGGATTAAGATTAGATATCCCTTCAAGAGCATTTGCGGAACTTGAAAAAAATAAAGGCCACTACGCCATTGTACCTGGCTTCCCTGAAAAAAGTGATTTGATTACACGAATAGAATCTAATGATCCAGCAATAATGATGCCGCTTCCCGAAAGCCATCTTGCAAAATTAACAAAGGAAGAAATTGCATTATTTAAAAGATGGATTCAGGAAGGCGCGAAATATGAAAAGCATTGGGCCTTTGTCGCACCGGCAAAAGCAGTATTACCTGAAGTAGATCATACCAAGTGGGTGCGTAATGAAATTGATAATTTCATTTTAGAAAAAATGGAAGCGGAAGGATTTGATCCAAATGAGGAAGCGCCGCGTGATGCATTAATAAAAAGAGCTTATTCAGATGTAATTGGTTTACCTCCTAGTTATGAAGCATTGAATAAATGGAGAAATAATACGGACGAGAATTGGTATGCTAAAATGTTAGATGAATTATTACAAAAACCAGCTTATGGTGAAAAAATGGCCATACAATGGTTGGACTTGGCAAGATATTCTGATTCCTATGGATTTCAGGATGATGAAATTCGTTCACAATGGCCATGGCGCGATTGGGTAATTAATTCATTTAATAAGAATATGCATTATGATGAATTTTTAACCAATCAAATTGCGGGTGATTTATTACCGAATGCAACCAAAGCAAATATTTTAGCTACGGCATTTTTTAGAAATCATAAATACACGGAGGAAGGTGGAATTATTGAAGAAGAATATCGTGTATCCTATAATATTGATAAAACCAGAACTTACGGAAAAGCAGTTTTAGGTGTTACCATTGAGTGCGCACAATGTCATGATCATAAATACGACCCATTTTCCAACAAAGATTATTATCAGTTATATGCTTTCTTTAATGAGAGTAAGGAGAAGGGATTTGAAGGAGATGTAGGACAATCTACCAAGGCAAAAAATCCAAAATTATATATTAGTAAGGAAGAGCGTAGTAATTTTTTGAATTTTGTCAATACAGTGGATACAGGTATGATTGAAGTTTCAGTGATGGGTGATTGGAAGGCAGGCGAT
>DOMR01000241.1:0-1828 GCA_003509845.1 Chitinophagaceae bacterium
TCCGCAAAACTTTGATGAAAGTTCTTCCACAGCAATGTTTTCATATGCAATAACCATTGGATTAAAATTAAAGTTAATACCTGCATCTGAATACGATCCAATCATTGATCGCGCATACAATGCATTAAAAACAACGGGTGTAAAGTCCATGGGGGATGGTTATTTAATTCCTGTGAAAGTATCAGGTGGTACTTGTGTCGGAAGTAAGGACTATTATTTGACAAGAAAAATTACCGAAGGTACTGGTTTTGGATACGGATCATTTATCCTATTTGGATTGGCCTATGAACAATATAAAGGAATCAGAAAATAATAAAAGTTAAAAAATAAATGTAATGATGAATCGTCGAAAATTTGTTTCCTTAAATGCAGCCACCCTTTGCTTATCTCCTTTGGCAGGATTTTCATTTCCAACAGGGAATGGAAAAATGAATACACTTGTAAAACCAACCTGGTTAATTGATTTAATAAAATTGAACGATACTTATTTAAATGGTTCGAATGCAAATAAAATAAAAGATAAATTCAATCCTTATTTTGGTGCTCGCTTAGATGGAGAATTAATTCCTAATCCACACAGTACCTCTGGGTATCTTAATATTGCTTGTGCTGCTGTAGCAACTCCGGAATCAATTTATTATCAGTCTCCTATTATCTTAAATGAAATACAAGATGCTGTTCAAGGAATGTTATCCTTACAACATGCGGATGGTTCCATTGATTTATTATCCACTAATTTTCATTCAACACCAGATACAGCATTTATTGTGGAGCGATTGGCGCAGTCATATAAGCTATTAAAACAATCCAATACAAAGGGTATAGAAAAAGTATTAATCCCCTTTGAGAAATTTTTAAAACAAGCAGGTGAAATGTTAATCACTGGTGGTATTCATACACCTAATCATCGTTGGGTGGTTTCATGTGCATTGACTAAATTATATGAATTGTGGCCTGATCAAAGATATGTGGATCGTGCAAATCAGTGGTTAAGAGAAAATATTGATTCTGATCCTGATGGGCAATTTTATGAAAAGAGTACAGGTGGTTATTCTTCCATTGTGGATCGTGCTTTAATTAGTATTGCGATTGGTTTAAATAAGCCGGAACTTTTTGAGCCCGTTCGAAAAAATTTAAAAATGATGCGTTACTATATTCATCCAAATGGAGAAGTAGTGACAGAAGCGTCTAATCGACAAGACAAAGGGACCATTGGTCACATGAATGGATATTACTATGCAGCTAGATACATGGCATTGTTAGATAATGATGGAGAAATGGCTGCTATTTGTAGATTGGTTGAAAGAGATAATAAAAATTCAATCCATAGTATTTTAAATCATTACCTAGAGGATCCATCCCAATGGAAGGAATTACCACCTGATAAAACATTGCCAACCAATTATGTAAAATCATTTCCTTATTCAGGTGTAGTGCGAATTAGAAAAGAAAATTGGGATACTACTATTTTGTCAAACAATGCTGGTTGGTTAACTTTTCATAAAGGGAATGCTGTTTTACAAGCGATGCGAATTGCGACTTCTTTTTTTGGTAAAGGGCAATTTGATTCATTGCAAATTAAACAAGTTGGAGATAGTTTTATTTTAAATAAGAAACTAGAAGGGGCCTATTTTCAACCCTTTGAACCAAAGTTTATTTCACCTGATGGGGATTTAGGTAAAATGCCTAAGAGTAATCGTAAGCAAAGCAATGTACAATATTTAGATACCACAATCAGAATCACTCCATTGAATAATGGTATTGAAGTGGACATAGCAATTACAGGTACCGATAAAGTGCCCGTATCCATGGAGCTTATTTTACGTGA
>DOMR01000241.1:1863-6229 GCA_003509845.1 Chitinophagaceae bacterium
GTTGAATCTATTCCCAATAATCCTACCGCATATGTGTTAAAAGGAAAACAAGGTTCTTATACAGTAGGTTCAGATACCATCAATTTTGGCCCAGGTAAATTTGAGCATACCGGATATCAATTGAGAGGGGCCTTGCCAAAAATGTCGGCACCTACTGTTTACTTAACAGGAATTACACCGTTTAAACATACTATACAAATAGTTTAATCAAAATAAATTTTAAAAATAGTTTTCATGAAATCAATCGCATTATTTTTTATTGGCACTATCGTTTTTTCAATACAAGGATTGGCCCAAGCGGATGTGCAAAAGAAATTGCAAAAACAACTTATTTTGGCTGAGGCAGGTGCTGTTATCGAAATACCTGAAGGGGTATTTGAGTTTACAAATACATTGTCGTTAGAAGAAAAGAAAAAAATTACCATTCGTGGTAAAGGCATGAATAAAACCAAGTTGAGTTTTAAAGGCCAAACGGATGGGGCTGAAGGAATCAGGGTAAGTAATTGTGATGAAATCGTGTTGGAAGGTTTTAGTGTGCAGGATGCTAAAGGAGATGCCATTAAAACAATGCATGTCAACAATATTACTTTTCGTGATGTAAAAACGGAGTGGACTGGAGCTCCAGGACCGGAGAATGGCGGGTATGGATTTTATCCTGTTCAATGTGATGGCGTAATGATAGATAAATGTGAAGCCATGGGGGCATCAGATGCAGGGATTTATGTAGGCCAGTCAAAAAATATAGTTGTTAAAAATTCAAAAGCATATTATAATGTAGCGGGAATTGAAATTGAAAATTCGATTCATGCCGAAGTGTTTAACAACGAAGCTTACCAAAATACAGGTGGCGTATTGGTATTTGATTTACCGGACTTAGTGCAAAAAAAAGGGGGTGATGTAAATGTGCATGACAATTATATTCATGATAACAATTTTCCAAATTTTGCACCAAAGGGTAATATTGTAGCATCTGTTCCTACAGGTACGGGTATTTTGATTTTAGCAGCGAAAGGGATCAATATTTTTAAAAATAAAATAATCAATAATCAAAGTGTAAGTACTGGAATAATTAGTTATTTCACCACAGGTAAACCTATCAAGGATAAATTATATGATCCATATCCATCCGCCATATCCATTTATGATAATCAATTTGAGCGTCAAGTGGGTAGGCCAGTGAGTGCTGACCCATTAGGTATGATTGTTTCAAAAAGGTTTAAGGAAAACACACCACATATCATCTATGATGGGATTAAAAATAAAGCCTTGTTAGATGCAAACGGAAATTGGACTGCAGGTAACTGTATTTCAATTATAAATAATACAAATCAATCTATTGTAAATTTAGATGCTTCTAATTTATTTAAGGATATGGCAATTGTGCCAAACGAAATGTTTAATTGTACAAACAAATAAGGTATGGTAAGGATTTTTAGTATAGGACTGTTGTTTGTCATCTTGATCAATTCATCATTCAAGACCAACAAACCCACTTATCCAGAAAATTTATCTGAATGGGGCATTTTTGAAGGAAAGATGTCGCAGCTGATTCCAAAAAAGGATTTGGTTCCATATACATTGAATACACCACTCTATACTGATTATGCAGAAAAATCAAGGTTGATTCGATTCCCAAAAGGGGCAAAAGTGGATTATAAAGCACAAGGCGTGCTAGATTTTCCAATAGGCACCTTAATCGTCAAGAGTTTTTATTATTCTGCAGATCAAAGAAATTTAGGTAAGGATATTGATGTGATGGAAACTAGATTGCTTATCCACGAGTCAGATGGCTGGAAGGCAATGACCTATGTTTGGAATAAGGATCAGTCGGATGCGATTTTAGAAATTGCAGGTGATCAGAAACAAGTTAAATTTATTAATCCACAAGGAATTGCGCAACAGGTGAGGTATGTAGTGCCGAATCAAAACCAGTGTAAGGGTTGTCACAATAGTAATGATAAAATGATGCCCATTGGCCCTTCGGTAGCGCAAATGAATGGTGATTTTAACTATAGCGATGGAAAGCAAAATCAAATAGCTTATTGGAAGAAACATGGCCTAATAAAATCAGTACCTGATGGCAACCTGCCAAAAGCAGCAGTATGGAACGATCCAAGTACAGGTGATCTAAATGCGCGTGCAAGGGCTTATTTGGAAATAAATTGCGCGCATTGTCATCGTATTGATGGGCCTGCGCAAACTTCTGGACTTTATTTAACAGCACATGAAACAAATGCAACTGCTTTAGGAATTAATAAAACACCGGTAGCAGCTGGGAATGGATCTGGTGGAAATTTGTATGACATTGTTCCAGGTGATGCAAATGCTTCTATTCTATTATACAGAATGAAAACAAAAGCACCGGGCGAAAGAATGCCAGAATTGGGACGAAACTTAGTGCACGAGGAAGGCGTTGCTTTAATACAACAATGGATCAATGAAATGAAAATCAATAAACCTTAATATATAACCACGTAAAAATTGAAATAATCAAAATTAATTCAACTAAAAATTTAACCATATGAAAAAAATACAATTACTTTCTTTATTTATTTTATGCACTTTTATTTTAAGTGCGCAGAATAAAGGATGGAAAAGCTTGTTTGATGGAAAAACTTTAAATGGCTTTCATCAATTAAATGGTAAAGCTAAATACGAAGTTGTTGATGGTACGATTGTGGGCACAACTGTTACTGGAGAGCCTAACTCGTTTTTAGCTTGTGATGCCGAATATGGAGATTTTATTCTTGAAGTAGATTTAAAAGTTGGGGAAATGAATTCAGGTATTCAAATCAGAAGCTTGTCCATCCCGGAATTCAACAAAGGACGTGTACATGGCTTGCAAGTTGAGATTGATCCTTCAGACAGAGCTTGGTCAGGGGGTATTTATGATGAAGCGCGTCGTGGATGGATGTATCAGACTGAAATGAATCCAGCTGCCAAAAATGCGTTTAAAAAGAATGATTGGAATAAATATCGCATTGAAGCTATTGGTTCTGTAATAAGAACTTGGGTAAATGATGTGCCTGTATCCTATATGGTAGATGATTTAACAATGAAAGGTATTATCGCTTTACAAGTACATTCAGTTAAAGATAGAGATGGTGGCGCACAAATTGCATGGAAAAATATTCGCATTCAAACAGGAAAAGATATGAAGCCGCGTCCATTGGACAACACTACACCAGTGGCTAACTATACATTAAACACCTTATCTCCACAAGAAGTGGCGCAAGGTTTTTCCTTATTATTTAATGGCAAAAATTTAGAAGGTTGGAAAATGGTAGGAGAGGATGCGCCTCCAGCATCAGGTTGGGTAGTTAATGATGGTATATTAAGTATAATGAAAAGTGATACTGCTTCAAAAGTGAAACATGGCGATTTGTTAACATCGAAAACTTTTACTAGCTATGAATTAAATTTTGATTTTAAATTAAGCGAAGGCGCAAATTCGGGGGTTAAATATTTTGTAACTACGCCGTATAAAACACAAAGATCAGGTTTGGGATTAGAGTATCAAATATTAGATAATGAAAAACATCCAGATGCAAAATTAGGCATCAATGGAAATAGAACTTTAAGTAGTTTATATGATATTATTACTGCCAAAAAATTAGATCCAAGATTTCAGCAAAAAATTGGTTTGTGGAATCAAGGAAAAATTATAGTTCATTCAAATAATGTGGTTGAGCATTGGTTGAACGGATTTAAGGTATTAGAATATACAAAAGATGGCCCTGCCTATTTGGAAGCGATCGCTAAAAGTAAGTTTGCTAAAAATCCTGATTTTGCAAAAGTAAAAGTATCACCAATTTTATTACAAGATCATGGTGATGACGTTTCTTATAAGAATATTAAAATTAGAAAAATAGATTAAATAAATTTTTATGAATAATTCTCGAAGATCTTTTATAAAAAATTCATCCGCTACACTAGCCGGTTTAGGATTGATGGAATTTTTCCCTTCCGACATCTATGCTAAAATGAGAAATAAAGTAGGGGCGAATGATAAAATCAATATTGGATTAATTGGTTTAAAAAATCAAGGCTTCAATAATGTTCGCGCCTTTTTAAAAATTAAAGATGTAAATCTGTTAGCCATTTGTGATATTGATGATGAACAAATTAATAAACGCAAAGATGATTTAGCAAAATTGGGTGCTAATAATTTGCTTGTTTATAAAGATTATAGAAAATTACTTGAAAATAAAGATATAGATGCGGTATTGATTGCAACACCAGATCATTGGCATTGTTTGCAACTGACGGATGCATTATCCGCTGGGAAACATGTGTATTGTGAAAAGCCTATTGCGAACTCAATTTTGGAAGCGCGTGCAATGGTGTATGCTACGCAAAAATCTGG
>DOMR01000273.1 GCA_003509845.1 Chitinophagaceae bacterium
TACAGCCATTTCATTATCATTTTTTTTAGCATCTACACCTCTTATTCCTGCAACTTCTAACATTTTCACTTTAAAAAGTTTGGTAAATTCTGCACCATACACATTAAAGTAATAATCTTTGAACTGTGCCATTGTCACATTGGGGCTTAAGGTTACAGTGCCTTTATGTAGTCCTAATAAACTTCCTTTTTTAACAGTTTGAGAAAAGATGCAAGTTGATATTAATAACATTAAACTTAAGAATAACATTTTTTTCATGTTTCTATTTTTTTTGATTTTATAAAATCTTAATTTGTACTATTTATTTTTTTTGAGAAGCTGCTATTTCTTCTTTTAAAGCAGTAGGATCAAAAGAAAATCTTGCAACGGAAATTTTATCATTTTCCCATTTAAAAATAATATGCCCAGGATTAGCAACTTTAGTTTGTGTTTTCTTTCCAATACCATTCCATGTAAACCAAACTACAGTATATATATTTCCTGCTTTAACAATGTTATTTTCATGTTTTTCATCCTTTATGATAGAATCTGTTTTTACATATAAATCATTCTTATCCCAATTAATACTGTCAAAATAAACATGATGTAATTGTGCCAATTCTTTCCATTGTGATTTACTCATAGGCGTAGTAGAATTGAAATAAACTTTAGCCGAATCAGATACTATTTCATCAAATTTTACATAATCATTGTTTGTGTAATCTTCCAGGATATGTTTTTTAACCTTTTGAGAATAATTGTCGTCAATTCTCGCTACGGTTGATATTGACTCATCAACCTTAGTTTCATTTTGTTGGTTATTACAAGCAAAAAAAGAAGAAATCATTAATGCAATGCATAGTAGTTTTTTCATGTGGATATTTTTTAATTTGAAATTGAAAAATAAGTATCATTTTGGTACTAAAAAATTTTATCTTGAATAAGAGTCACATATAACATAATGATAATCTAGAATCCCTTTTCTTATGAATACATCCCTAATTTGATCCAAAATTGGTTAATTCTGGCATCCTAAATATTCAATGTATTGAAAATCAAAAACTTAGATTAATTATATTTCCTAATGCAAGCATTTGATACAATATAATTCAAGTAAACATGTATACCTTTATATATGACAGATAAGCAAGTACTATTTCTCATTTTAATGATTTGGAGTATTCCCAGTACTTATTTTAGGAGTAAGTTCAGGAAAATTGTTTACCAAACAGATGATTGGAAAATAAATATTAAACCCCTTTTCAAAAAAGAGATTTTCGGTTTATTCACAAATATGTATCCAGATAATATAAATTACCTAAAAACAAGAAATTACTATCGAATCTATTTAGCTATTTATCTGATTTTATTCATAACATATAAATTTGTTTAATAGAAATATTCTATACCCCTTAAAAAATACTATTTAAAAATATTTCAATCTCATGAAGCAATCGCTAGTTAATTTATTATTTTCCCTCATTGCTTTTGCCATTGCATATAGCATTGCGCTATTAACTGGACTACAGGTGGTTCAGCAAGCTGTATTGATCGCCTTTGTTATCCAATGGATTATGTTTGTTCCTGCTTTTATATTTCAAACCGAAAAGTTTTATGATCTAACGGGAAGTGTTACCTACATATCCGTTGTGAGTTATATAAGCATTCAAAGTTATTCTACAACCAATGTTAATATAGGCAGCATTCTTTTAGCATCTTTCATCATCCTATGGGCAATTCGTTTAGGAAGCTTTTTATTTACCAGAATTCATAAAAGTGGGGAAGATAAAAGATTTAAATCTATTAAACCATCACCAACAAGGTTCTTCATGACATGGACTTTACAAGGTATGTGGGTTTCTTTATGTTCGATGTGCGCCTTAACAGCAATTGCAAGTAAAAATGGTGTAATACAAAATGGGATTTTTTATATTGGCATGCTTGTTTTTATTTCTGGCTTTATTATAGAGATTATTGCTGACTGGCAAAAATCCACATTCCGAAAAAATCCTGAAAATAAAGATCAATTTATTTGTCATGGTCTTTGGTATTATTCAAGACACCCAAACTACTTTGGTGAAATTATCTTATGGTTGGGTATTTCCATCATGTCATTTTCCTCCTTATCAAGTTGGCAGTATTTCACTTTAATTTCTCCTCTTTTTACATATATGCTACTGGTTTATGTAAGCGGTGTTCGAATTTTAGAAATTTCAGGGATGGAGAAATGGGGTCATATGGAGAGCTATCAAGAATACATCCGCACAACATCTTCCTTATTTCCATATTTTAAACTATCTAAAAAGAAATAGAAATGATCGTTTTGGCGACGTAAACTAATTAAAATCAGAAATTAATACGCTAATTCTTTATCTATAATTTACTTCACCAAGTTATCTCGAATACAAACTTTTCCAAGATTATATCAATATAATGAAAACAATTTGAATCTGAAATTGTTAGTTAGTTAGACCAAAAGTCACTAAATGTCATTACAAGTTTCAATAATATTTCCCAACCAATTATATAAGGAAAATCCTGCTATTCACAACAATATACCCGCCTATTTGGTGGAGGAATGGCATTTTTTTAATCAATACCAATTTCACAAGGAAAAATTAGTCTTGCATAGGGCGAGTATGAAGTTTTATGAGCAGTTTTTAAAAGCGCAAGGGGTAATAGTTCATTATATTGAATCAATAGAAGCTCAAAATAGAATCGCGTTACTTATAGATAAGCTACATACTAATAAAGTCAAACAAATTCATATTGTAGATCCGGTTGATAACTGGTTATTAGAAAAAATTAAATCAAGTTGTAAAAAATATGGAATTATACTCACCATCTATGATAACCCTAATTTTTTAAATACCATTAACCAGGTAGCAGATTATTTTTTAAAAAGGAAAACCTATTTTCAAACCGATTTTTATACCTGGCAAAGAAAGTCTAGAAATATTTTATTAGAAAAAGAGGGTAAGCCATTGGGCGGAAAATGGACGTACGATGCAGATAATAGATCTAAATTCCCTAAAAAAGAAGCTGCACCTAAATTACCATCGGCTCCGCCAAACAAATATATAAGCGAAGCTGAAATCTATATTCAGAAAAATTATCCGAACAATTACGGTTCAGTCAATGAGCAACATTTATTTGCTATCAATTTTGATAACACTGAAAAATGGCTTGAAGAATTTTTGCAAGACCGATTTGAACAATTTGGAATATATGAAGATGCCATTGTTGGAAAAGAATTGGTTTTACACCATTCTGTGCTGAGTCCAATGCTTAATATTGGTTTAATAAGTCCTCAGCAAATCATAGATCAAGCAATATCCTTTTCAAATAAAAATAATGTACCATTAAATTCTTTAGAAGGGTTCGTTAGACAGATAATTGGGTGGCGTGAATTTATCAGAATTGTTTATGAGCGGGATGGTTCAAAACAGAGAACTACCAATTACTGGAAGTTTACAAGAAAAATCCCGCCAAGTTTTTGGAAGGGTACCACGGGTATTACACCTATTGATATTACCATAAAAAAAGTTTTAGCCACTGGATATTGCCATCATATTGAAAGGCTTATGGTACTGGGTAATTTTATGCTTTTATGCGAGTTTGATCCCAATGAAGTGTATAAGTGGTTTATGGAAATGTTTATTGATGCATATGACTGGGTAATGGTTCCAAATGTATATGGCATGACACAGTTTGCAGATGGCGGATTAATGACCACTAAGCCATATATCAGTGGCAGCAATTATTTAATGAAAATGAGTGACTATGAAAAAGGAGAATGGCAACCCATTTGGGATGGTTTATTTTGGCGATTTATGCATGAACATAGAACCTTTTTCTTAAGTAATCCAAGAATTGGGATGCTAGTACACACTTTTGATAAAATGAGTACGGATAAACAAAAGACGCATTTAGACAATGCTAATAATTTTTTAAAAGAATTAGATAATCAAAATTAACTATGAAAGTACAAATAACAGCAAGCGATTTAATACAGATGGAGCAACGGAAAAGGGCGCACTTAATCAATAGTGTCGGAGGCTTTAAAAGTGTTTGTCTTATTGGTACCGTTGATAAAATTGGACAAACTAATTTGGCAATTTTTAGCTCTATTGTGCATATTGGTGCTAATCCTCCATTAATTAGTTTCATCATGCGACCAGATTCTGTTGAACGACACACATTAGCGAATATCTTGGAAACTGGCTCTTATACCATTAATCATTTAAACAAGTCAATCTATGAACAAGCACACCAAAGTTCAGCAAGGTATTCTAAAGAGGTATCCGAATTTGATGCAACAGGTTTAAGTACCGAATATAAAGCTAATTGCAAGTCGCCATTTGTAAAAGAAAGTAATATACAAATTGAACTTGAATTTAAACAACGAATCGATTTAGCCATCAATAATACCATCATGATTATCGGCGAAATTAAAAATATATATTTTCCCGAGGGCTGTATGCAGGAAGATGGCTTCTTGGATATTGAAAAAGCTGGAACGATCACTTGCTCTGGGCTTGATAGCTATCATTTATCTAAAAGTTTAGCGCGATTGCCTTATGCAAAAGTATAACCATTTTTTTCCTACGGATTACGAGTCAATCCTTTCTAAAATAAATGCAATTCATCCTGAGAGATATGCAAAAACAAGAAATTTCTTAAATGGAGATATTACTTATTTGTCCCCATATATTTCAAGGGGGGTAATATCGACAAAACAGGTAATGAATACTATTTTTAAAAATGGTTTTACTTTTTTACAAAGTGAGAAATTAATTCAAGAACTTGCTTGGCGTGAATATTACCAAAGAATATGGCAGGTTAAAAAAGAACAAATTTGGGATGATTTAAAACAGGCACAACCAGGGGTTAGTCATCATGAAATGTTGAATTCTTTATTAAACTGTGATACGGGGATTCAAGTAATTGATGAACAAATTAATCATCTATACGAAGCAGGATATTTACATAACCATATAAGAATGTATGTAGCATCTATTACCTGTAATATTGGTAAAGCGCATTGGAAAATGCCTGCTAAATGGCTATACTATCATTTGTTGGATGGCGATATAGCAAGTAATAATTGCAGTTGGCAATGGGTGGCAGCATCATTTTCTTCTAAAAAATATTATTGTAATCAAGAAAATATTAATAAGTACACTCATACAAACCAAATGGGTACTTTCTTAGATAACACTTATGAACATATCACTCGGATGGGAGTACCTGATCATTTAACGGTTACAACTATATTAAAATTGAATACTGTTTTACCAGACAAGAAAATTCCATCACTAGATTTTACAAAACCTACTCTGATATACAACGCCTATAATTTAGATCCAACTTGGCGTACAAATGAAAATGTAAACAGGGTATTACTTTTAGAGCCATCTCATTTTAATGCGAATCCAGTGAGTGAAAAAGTGTTAGATTTCGTGCTTGCACTTTCTAAAAATATTCCTGGCATACAAGTGTTTGTTGGAGAAGTATCAGAAATTGTAGCGCTCTATAATGAATGTAATATGGAGATAAACGAACTACTCATTTCAAAAGAACATCTAGCATTTGAATATTATCCCGGTATTAAAGATCAACGAGATTGGATGTTCCCGTCTGTTACTGGTTATTACCCTTCCTTTTTTAATTTTTGGAAAAAATGTACTCAATCAATGAGATGATTTTTTTGTTAAACTTATCATCCTAATTCTTCAGTTTACACTTAACAATTTACTAATTCTTGCACCTGTTTTTTTGAACTTAATGTTCATATGAATGCAACAAAAGTCTTTATTATTTGTTATTAAATCATACAAAAAAGATTAAGTATGACATTTCAAGAAAAATTGGATCATTTAATAATAGAAAAGAACACAATACCTGAGGCATTTGTATTACCAGCACTAATTGATCAAAAGTCTTACCTGTCTGATGGGGAATTAATTACATGGGATGGTCCAACCCATGAAGTTTTTTCACCGATTTGTATGCAAACTCCCAACGGAATAGAACGAATCAAAATTGGTTCATATCCCATTTGTACAGAGAAAGAAGCAAAAATTGCATTAGATGCAGCATGTAAAGCCTATAATGATGGCAGGGGGGAGTGGCCAACCATGTCCGTTTCGGAACGTATAAAATGTGTTGAAAATTTTATAACTAAAATGCTTGAACAAAAACCCATCGTTGTAAAATTATTAATGTGGGAAATTGGTAAAACCTATGCAGACTCTGAAAAAGAATTTGACAGAACTGTTGTATATATTTACGCGACCATTGAAGCGCTAAAGGATATTGACAGGGATTCGTCAAGGTTTACAATAGAACAAGGTATCGTGGCTCAAATTAGAAGATCACCATTAGGGGTTGTTTTGTGCATGGGGCCGTTCAATTATCCTTTGAATGAAACATTTACCACCCTGATACCTGCAATTATCATGGGGAATACTTTATTATTTAAGGCGCCAAAACATGGAACTTTATTACATTACCCGATGCTTGAAGCGTTTAAATCATGCTTTCCTAAAGGGGTCGTGAACACTATCTATGGACGTGGAAATGTGATTATTCCTGCGTTAATGGAATCTGGAAAAATAAATGTACTTACACTAATCGGCTCCAGTAAGGTGGCGAATCAATTAAAGAAATTACATCCAAAAGTAAATCGGTTAAGGGCCATATTAGGGTTAGATGCCAAAAATGCAGCCATTGTTTCCAAAGATGCTGATATTAATTTAGCCGTTAAAGAAACAGTCTTGGGATCACTTTCATTCAATGGACAAAGGTGTACGGCACTTAAAACAATTTTTGTGCATCAATCAATTGCGCTTGAATTTATTGAATTACTAAAAGAACAGGTTGCAAAATTACAATTTGGATTGCCTTGG
>DOMR01000143.1:0-2994 GCA_003509845.1 Chitinophagaceae bacterium
AGCGTGAAACCTTCCACAAGATGAATTTACTTTTAAGGGTCGTCAAAGACTATGACGTTGATAGGCTATAGATGTAAAGCTAGTAATAGCAAAGTCGAGTAGTACTAATTGCCCGTAAGCTTTATTTTTTTTTTCTGTTATTGATTTCACTCCAATATGTAAATTATTGTTTTATCAGTTTAGTTGTCATGACTAAACATCCGATAAAATTGCCGTCTTAAGGTGGTTTTGCCGGGGGTGTTCACCTCTTCCCATTCCGAACAGAGAAGTTAAGTCCCCCATGGCCGATGGTACTTGGGTTTTCCTGGGAGAGTAGGTAGCTGCCTTATTTATTAAAGAATCCTCTGATTAATTTCAGGGGATTTTTTTTTGCCCCTGCCTCAAGGAAATTGCCACTACTTCTATGAAATAAAAAAAGCCAACAAGGTATGTTGACTTTTAAATCTTGTAGCGCTTTTATTAGCATTATTTTTAAATCTGATGAAATTGAAATCGATTCTTCAGCAGTGCTTATTTCTTTTTTGCTTTCACCATCCAATCCCAGGGTTGTGGATGCTTTAACCAGCTAGGTGGTTTATGAAATTCAGTAGACCATTTGTATTTTATCTTTTCTATTTTTTCAACCTTGAATCCTGCTAAGGTTAAGAGTAATTCTAATTCCTCTTTTAAAAAATGTTTGGTGGGTACATCATCAATATCGGTTACACCATCTTTGATAAATCGTATTTGACTTATTGCTCTCTTGCCAGTTGGTGCGATATCTTTTTTTGCATCATCTACATTCCACTTATTCGCAATGATATGACTAAATAATTTTGATTCCAGTGAAGGTACCACTAGCACTAAGTCTCCGCCTTTTTTGATAAAGCTGGACATATGTTTAAAAAACAGATCTCTCTTTTTTAAGGACTCCGTCAATATTGCATTTATACAAATAGCGCTATCATATTTCTGCGGCTTTAGTTTTGCAGCGGACATGTCAACGCACTCGTAGCTTATATTATCGTACTTTTTGTATTTTTTTTCAGCGATGGCTAAATTTTTTGCTGATATGTCAATAGCCTTAACGGTTTTAAAGATAGGAGCCAATACTGGCATCCATTTGCCTACTGCACAGCCTATATCAATCACCGACTTTTTTTTATTGGCAAACTGGTGTATCGCCTTTACAATTTTACCTGACTTGTCATTATGTAAAACATCAAAAATTTCTGTCTCATAATTGGGGGCTATCTTTTCCCAGTATTTCTTTTCCATGTATTAAAATTAGCTAATTATTAAAAAGTACAGGACAAAAAAAATCCCGTTCCGAAATTCGGAACGGGATTGTATTGCAACGAGGTTGATTAATATCTGTTGTATTCACCACCGCCATTACCACCGCGATCACGGTTGTATCCTCCACCGCCGCCAGATCCACCGGATCCACCGCGATTGAATCCACCACCGCCACCTGCGCCATAAGGCTTCTTCTTGAAGGTTCTTTCGCCTTCAGGACGTGGAGTTGACTCGTTAACTACTATGTTACGACCCAACATTTCTGTGTCGTGAAGTTGACTGATAGCTGCGCGAGCTTCATCATCATTAGCCATTTCAACAAAACCGAAGCCTTTGCTTCTGTTGTTGTTAAATTTGTCTGTTACAATTTTTGCACTTGCTACTGCTCCAAACGGAGTAAACAAGTTCTCAAGATCTTCGCTAGTCATATTCCAGCTAAGATTTCCAACATAAATGTTCATGTTCTTTTAAATTAAGTGATCTAATACCAACGCTAAAAAATACTTCTAGAATTGGAGACACCAAAGATAGGACTATTTAATACAAATATCACTTTTAGGGCTTTTTTTAAAAATATTTATCCCCGATTGGGCATAAATAACCCAAAAAAAGCCTTCCCAAGGGTATGGGAAGGCTTTTTTGGCCTTAAATTAAGTTCATTTTAGGCTGGAAATTGGGGTTGGGGGCAATTAAGCCTCAGCACCAATCTCAATATCTACTTCAGTATTTTGTCCATTTCCAAAGTCAATAGTTGCTTTGTAGCTTCCTAATTCTTTGATTTCCTCTGGTAAGCTAATACGTCTTCTATCAATTTCGTATCCTTTTTGTTCACGAATTGCACGTGTTACTTGTAATGAGGTGATGGTACCAAATATTTTATTTGAGGTTCCTGTTTTAGCAGTCAACTTGATCGGAGATGAAGTTAATACTGAAATTACTTTTGTAATCTCGGCTAACATTGCAGCTTCTTTCTTTGCTTTTGCTTTTAAACGCTCTTCCAATTGTTTTAAATTAGAAGTGTTTGCTTCAACCGCTTGTTTGGTAGGGAATAAGAAGTTACGCGCATAACCGTTTTTAACAGTTACTAATTCGTCCTTGCCTCCTAAATTATCTACATCTTTGATTAATATAATTTGCATACATTTTTTTTAGTTCCCAAGAGCCCAGCTTTATTTGCTGTCACTCGCCAATATATTTTTAATATACGAGATTAGGGATGGTTTACTAATTGTTGTCTATTTGAATAAATCAGTTACATAAGGTAACAATGCCATTTGGCGTGACTTCTTAATAGCGTCAGCCACCTTGCGTTGGTACTTTAATGAATTACCGCTTAAACGACGAGGTAACATTTTACCTTGCTCATTTAAAAATTTCTTTAAAAAATCGATGTCTTTGTAATCGACATACTTGATACCATACTTTTTAAAACGACAGAATTTCTTCTTAGGTTTTTCCTGCTTAATCGCGGTAAGGTATTTTATTTCATTCTTTGCCATGTTGGTAAAAATTTAATTAAGCCTCAACTGCTTTGTGAACAGGGAAACCGCCGTTTCTCTTAATGTGGTTATACTCAACTGCGTATTTGTCAAGTTTGGTAATCATGTGACGCATAATTTGCTCGTCACGTAAAAATTGAATTTTCAATTTTTCATTTACTGTCGAAGGAGCAGTAAATTCTAGTATCCAGTAGATACCAGTAGTTTTCTTATCGAT
>DOMR01000143.1:3090-18997 GCA_003509845.1 Chitinophagaceae bacterium
TTGGTATTTTTTCTGAGCTGATTTGAAATCTTCCTCAGATAAAACCGGTGTAAAAATCACCATTAATTCGTAATTGTTCATTACTTGAATTTATTGGTTAAATAATTGGTTTTTCCCAATGGACATTCCGATTGCTCGGAACGAATCTGCCAAAACAGATTTGGGAGGGCGAAGGTAGGCTATTTTAAAGGTTTTTCGTCATTTTTTGCCTTAAAAATTATGACTGCTGGATAGTGATCGCTATAACCGCCGTTAAATTGATCCCCATTCCAGGTTCTTTTGGGGTAGCCCTGGTATTTTCCGTTCTGCTCGGTCAAGGCAGCACTTCTGTATATTATTGATTTACAATATATTAGGTCATTAGGGGCTTCTAAGCTAGGTTGTATATGACTAGGGTATTGGTTATTTTTATTGGCTATAGCAGGCTGGGGATGGCTGGTATCCGGCCCTTTTATTGATCGGCCACCTTGTTTTTCCTGCTCCATTGGCCAATTAGCATTCAATAAAATTTGATCAAACAAGCTCCAACTATCTCGGTAGGCCATACTCCCCAGCCCCCTATTAAATAATTTTAAAAAGGGATTGTACATTTTTAAGTGTTTTAAGCTTTTATTATTAGGGTTGTCATTAAAGTCACCCATCACTATGAATTTTGCTTTGGGGTCTCGGTTTTCAATACTATCCATAATTCTTTTACATACGGTTGCGGCCCAAATTCTTTTTTCAGCCGATGCGTTTTCACCCCCACGTCTACTTGGCCAATGGTTCACTAATATATGCACCCATGTTTTATCTAATTGCCCTTGCACATATAATATATCACGGGTGGCATAGGTAGTAAAGTGAGTAGCGTCAGTTAAACTATAACTGCGGTATTGGTAGGGTTTAAAATGAGCGGGTTGGTACATTAATGCGACATCAATCCCTCTGCTATCTTTTGAATCAAAATGAATAAACTGATAAGTATATTTTTTAATCATTGGTTCATCGGCTAGTTTTTTTAATACCATTTTGTTTTCAACTTCTGCAATACCTAATAATGAAATTCCACTAGCGTTATTTATTTTTCCGATTCCATAAATGACAGCAGCCAATTGCGCCGACTTGTTTTTAAAGCGTACACTATTATATTGCTTCGCGCTATTGGGTAAAAATTCTTCGTCTGCAACATTCAATTGATTAGTCGTATCATAATAATTTTCAAAATTATAAAAGCCAACAATAATGCTTTTTGCATCAGCAGTGCCTGTGCTTTGCGCTTTTGTTAAAAAGGGTAAGACGGTAATTAATAAAATGGGCAAGTGGAGAAGATACATTAACCAATATGCGCGAATACGGGAGTTTATTTTTTTCATGATTTTTTCATTTTTAATGGAACAATCAAGGTTTATTTATTTGTATTTATGAGCGTATTAACCGCAATGTTTTGCTTTCTTGATTTATTCATATTGCGTTTTCAATAAAAGGCCAATCAATGAGTCATCGATTTTGTCGCATCATATATTTTATCATTTTACTTTATCTGCATCAGCCAATCATGGCACAAGAAGAAGAGGCCAAAGAAAATACAGGTTTGCAAAACAGGGAAACGCTGATAGAATTTAGTGCCAATTGGGTGCCCACTTTACTTTCAGCGTCTTCCTTGCCTATCTATAATTTATCTCAGTTCAATGGATTTGTTTTTAGTTGGGTGCCACGAGGTCAGTCATCCAATAGGGGCAGTTATATTGATGGAATTAATTGGCAAAGTAAAATTGGTGCTTGGGATTCATTCCATAGTTATGCAGCCTTGTATAAGGCATTTCATTCCATTGATATGGTCTCCAATTTTGAATACTCAAAATTGGGTTTTGGTCATCCTGGTTCGGTTAGTTATTTAACAGGGAATACCCGCTTTTTAAAAAAGTCGGTTACCGTGGCTACGCGTTTTTCAAATAGTTCCTTTGTGTATGAAGGGCAATTACAATTGAATAGTGGGCCCCTTAAAAAACAGCATTGGTCCTATCAATTCAATGCGGTTTTTCAACAAGCGCCCATGGGTTTAATTCCCAATGGCTTTAAAAAATTAGCTGGGTTTGCTTTGAGTATAGATAAGCAATTAAAACAGGACCAATCTATTGGAATGACAATTTGGTGGGATCATGTTGCACAAGGAAAAATTGCGCCATCGGTAAAAGAGGCTTTTGATCTGTCATTGCAGCGTAATTATAATCCAAGTTGGGGTTGGTATAAGGGCAAGCCCTTTTATCCGAATCAAAAAAGTGGCGATGTGCCTGTTACTTATTTTAGGTATGAAAAAAAATGGCGTGAAACAGCGATACTATATATGCAAATGGGTGTAGCGCTAGGGGTACAAAAAAAATTCCAAATGGATTGGACCAAAACATTGGATCCGCGACCGGATTATTATAAATATTTACCTAGTTATAGCAAGGATAGTTTAGTGAGAAAAAAATTATTGGATTGGTTCACGTCAAATCCACAAGGACTACAAATTGACTTTGATCACTTGGAGAAGATCAACCAATCCAATGCGACACAACAATCCTTTTATATCATTAACACCAAAGTAGCTAAGGTGCAGTTGTTGCGCTTGTCAATGCGATTGCAGTATCAATTTCCTTTAGAATGGTCAGGCCAAATTGGTTTACATGCAGCAAAGGATGTCATCAGAAATTATAATGTCATTGAAAACCTGTTGGGTGGAAATTATTTTCTTAATTATAATGGATGGGTGGATGACAATGGATCTGCGACTAATTTTCAAAATGAAATTAGGCGGCCAGACCAAAAAATAAAAGCAGGACAAAGTTGGGGAGGTGATTATGCATTGCAAAATTCACAATTACAATTATGGGGGCAACTCCATAAACAAATGGCAAAATATGAATTTGGTGTTTCTCTTAAATACGAAAACAATCGCTTTAGTCGAACAGGGTTTAATCAAAATGGATTATTCCCTGTGCAAGCACTGGGGCAGTCCTCTGTTTTGTCATTTCCTTCCTATGGATTGAAGGCCCAATATTTATATAAGTTTTCCGGTCGGTTTTATGCAAAAACAATTTTGTTTCAACAAACCAATGCCCCTAATTCAAGCGATATTTATTTAGATCCTGCTGTTCATCCTAATACGGCTAGTTTTATTTTGCCTGAATTACATCGCGGTATTGATCTTGCTTTGTTTTATAGGGGAGTATATACTAAAATTAATATGTCTATTTTTTGGCAATCCATTGCAAATGCCAGTGAAAAAAATTTGTTTTACCATGATCATTTTTTTGCTTTTGTGTATGGGATGCTAGGGCAAATGCAAACTATTCATAAAGGTGTTGAGTTGGGTATGGAAACACAATTTGGTGGGCCGCTGCAATTGTCTGCAGTGACTAGTTTTGGTCGTTACTACATCGCAAATAATCCCTTGTATGAAATTAGATTGGTGAACGATTTATACAAAGTGGAATCAGGGGTGCTTCAATTACAAGGACTGCCAGCAACTTCCAATCCGCAATGGGTGCAAGCTATTTCGATACAATACCAGCCTGATTATTCAAGTAGAATTGGCATTACGGGCGTTTATTCATTGAAAAGGTCCATTGATTACAATTATTACAGGCGTTCTATGTTATTGAAAAATCAAATTAACAATGATATAAATTGGAATCTGATTCAATCCGAAAATTACTTGCCCAATCAATGGGTATTTAATGTGTTTATGTCTAAGCAATATACGTTTGCTATCAAAAACAAAAAACAGACAATCCGATTTAGCGCGAGTATACGAAATGTATTAAATACGCTCATCCCGCTTTTTTCTTTTGAACAATCCAGGTTTGATTATGCAGCATTTCGACTTGAAAAATTTCCTTTGAAATATATGTATGACCAAGGAACAACCTATGCCTTAGGGGCGCAATTACAAATTCAATAAAAATATCTTCTATAAAAACTTCTTCTACAATCACCTCTTCTATTAAAATGTCTTCTAATTAATACTTCTTTATTCATCCAAAATATCATTTTATGAAAAATCAAAATCGGTACTATTCATTTTTTAATTTATTATTCATTATTTCCATGTTGTTTTTTTCGGCCTGCTTAAAAAAAACGGCTTACGCTGAAAAAGTAATTGGGCTTTCAACGGATACATTAATCACTATAAAAAATTTACGAAAATTACATTTGACAAATCGGGTGGAACCAATTACAAAATCATGGATGATTGAAGGGGTGGTGGTGGGGAATGATGAGCATGATAATATTTACAAGTCAATCATTATTCAAGACAGCACTGGGGGGATTGTTTTGCTATTGGATGGAACCAATTTATACCAAAATTATCCAGTGGGTGCTTTCTTACGGGTGCGTATTCAAAATTTATTTTTAACGGACTACCGAAAAATGCAACAATTGGTAGCAGGGGTGGATACCTCCAACGGTACTTTAGTCACAGGTGGTATACCCGTGCCTTTGTTTGAAAAACATATTACCACGCTTTCTGATCATTATAAAATTATTCCAATCGAAGTTGCTTTTAAAAACTTAGGAGATTCTTTACAGGGCAGATTAATTAGAATTATGAATGTTGAATTTTCGGCAACAGATACTGGACAAACTTATGCGGATTATAAAAATAAAACGGGGGCTAGTAGGGCATTAAAGTTTTGTACAGGTGGAACTATTTATATACGGTCCAGCGGGTATGCCGATTTTGCCGGTATTGCCACCCCTACAGGTAACGGATCTGTGATTGGGATTTACTCGGTGTACAATAGTGAAAAGCAGTTATTGATTCGTGACACAAGTGACATTTTGTTAAAAAATAAGCGATGTACAGGGGCTGCTTGGCTGCAAAATTTACCTCAATAGGCTTATTGAAGGACAGTCTGTCAGCATTTGTTATTTGGTATTTTCTTTGCTAGTCTACTACTAAATGTAATAATTATGCAAAAAGGTCAAATAAGGGTTCAGACAGAGAACATCTTTCCAATCATTAAGAAGTTTCTTTATAGCGATCACGAGATATTTTTAAGGGAGTTAGTGAGTAATGCTGTGGATGCCTCTCAAAAATTGAAAACCTTAAGTGGCAAAGGGGAAGTGAAAGGGGCCATTGGTGATTTAAGGGTAGATGTTGTTTTAGATGCCAAGGAAAAAACTTTATCCATTATTGATAATGGTATTGGTATGTCAAGTGCCGAAGTGGACAAGTATATAAACCAAGTGGCATTTAGTGGCGCCGAGGAGTTTGTTACCAAATACAAGGATACCAGTATTATTGGTCATTTTGGTTTGGGTTTTTATAGCTCCTTTATGGTGAGTGATAAAGTAGATATTTATAGTAAAAGTCATACGGACACCCCTGGTGTGTTTTGGAGTTGTGATGGCAGTACCGAATACGAATTGTATGAAGTGGATTATAGCGCAAGGGGTACAAAAATTGTTTTGCATATTAATGAGGAAAGTGCCGAATTTTTAGATCCACATCGTGTGAAATCAATTTTAGAAAGATTTTGTAAATTTTTGCCTGTAGCCATTTATTTTACGGATGCAAATGCCGAGAAGAAAGAAGCGACCAAGGAAGAAGGTAAAGCAGAAGAATTGGAAATCGAAAAATCAATCAATAATACCAATCCAATTTGGGTGCGTAAACCTGCGGATTTAACCAAGGAAGATTATGAAAAGTTTTATAAGGAGTTATATCCATTTGGAGAAACACCTTTGTTTTGGATTCATTTAAATGTGGATTATCCATTTAATTTAACGGGTGTTTTATATTTCCCTAAAATCAAACAAAGTTTTGAAATACAAAAGGATAAAATTCAGCTGTATTGTAACCAAGTGTTTGTAACTGATGAGGTAAAGGACATTGTCCCTGAATTTTTAATGTTATTACATGGGGTTATTGATAGTCCAGACATTCCATTAAATGTAAGTCGTAGCTATTTACAAGGGGATCCAAATGTGAAAAAAATTAATGCACACATTACCAAAAAAGTAGCAGATAAATTAGAGGAAATATTCAATAGCGATCGTAAGTCCTTTGAAGAAAAGTGGGAAAGCTTAGGTTTGTTTGTGAAGTATGGTATGATTACGGACGATAAGTTTTTAGATAAAGCGAATAAGTTTTTAATTATGGAAGATGCTGCAAATGCTGGTACTTTTTATACTTTGGATGAATATAAAACAGCTACAGCAGCGACGCAAAAAAATAAGGACGGCAAGCAAGTATTATTATACACCACTAATCCAGTACAACAAGATGCTTTTATTCAAGCTGCAGTTGCAAAAGGATATAAAGTGGTTAAGTTAGAAACAATGGTTGATGCTGCTTTCATTAATAATGTAGAGATGAAATGGGAAGGTGTTCAGTTTGTTCGTGTGGATGCAGATGTAGTTGACAACTTAATTGATAAGCAAGAAAATGTAGATTCAATTTTATCAAAAGAGGAAGTAGAACAAGCTAAAAAATTATTTGAATTCCAAGTGCCTGAAATTACTTTAACAGTGGAGGTGAAAGGATTAAGTCAGGATGCGGCACCGATTGTTGCAACACGTCCTGAGTTTATGCGTCGAATGAAAGATATGGCAGGTATGGGCGGTGGCGGAATGACCGCATTCTATGCGCAGATGCCTGATGAAGTTCATTTAACTGTAAATGGTAACCATCCCATTTATCAAACCTTATTAAAGGAGCCAGATGTAGATAAGCAACAAAAGCAAGCACGTAATTTAGCGGACTTGGCATTGCTTTCACAAGGCTTATTAAAAGGAGCGGAGTTGACTAACTTCATCAATAGAAGTGTTGACTTATTGAAGTAATATTATTTTTGTAAGTATTTTATTATTCCAATAATAGAAATTAAGAAATAACGTAAAGCGAAGTGGTGTTAATACTACTTCGCTTTATTGCTTAAATAAGTGGGGTAGTTATGCGGAAGCTTTAATATCGATGACCTGCATTTGGACAGTTTGAGTTCCCTGCCATTCGTTTAATTGCAATTGAAACACAAGGTCAAAGGGTTTGCCGGATTTAATGAGGTCAATATGTTGGGGCATATTATAGCCAATACCTTTTACGGTATTTTGTCCTTGAATTACATGAAAACTAATATGCGCTTCTTTGACTAATTTGCTATAGCCTGCGTCTCTAACTCCCTTCGCTAAAAATATCGGCCGAACATTATCTGGTCCATAAGGTTCCATTTGACTGATAATTTGAAAGAAATTCATGTTGATATCATCCAATGCCAAAACCGAGTTGATGGCAATTTCTGGGGTCAGCTGTTCAATCGTGATTCGCTCGGCGACTGCTTTTTCAAAGGCGATTTTAAATGGTTCCAATTGATCCACGGCCATAGTCATACCTGCAGCTGCAAAGTGACCGCCATAACCGATTAAATGTGCGCGACATGCATGAAGTGCTTCGTATAAATTAAATCCCAATACACTGCGCGCGCTTCCTGCAATTACATCCCCGCTTTGTGTGAGCACAATGGTTGGCTTATAATGTTTTTCAATTAATCTACTAGCTACAATACCCACAACGCCTTTATGCCAATGTGCTTGAAATACCACCGAGGATTTTTTTGTTACATGCGTAGGGTCCATTTCAATTTGCTGCAATGCTTCTTCTGAGATACTGGTATCCGCTTCTCGTCTGTCTAAATTATCCTGTTGCAATAATGAGGCAATGGCTAGGGCACTTGAATAATCTTTTTCTATAAATAATTGGACTGCTTTTTTTGCGTCATCCATTCTACCTGCAGCATTAATACGCGGGGCTACTGCAAAAACTAAGTTGCTAATTTTTAATGGGGTAGTTTGTTTGGCTAATTCCATGAGCGCTAATATGCCAAAGCTGGGGGATTGATTTACTTTTTGTAAACCAAAAAAAGCCAAAGTTCTATTTTCATCTGTTAATGGGACTATGTCAGCAGCAATCGCAGTTGCGACTAAATCCAAAAACTGCAAATAGGATTCAGGGGGTAAATTATAGGTATCCGCAAGGGCTGATATTAATTTAAATACGACACCGCAACCACAAAGTTCTTGGTAGGGATAATTGCAATCCACTTGTTTTGGATTGAGTATGGCAATGGCAGGCGGTAAAATGGTATCTGGTAAATGGTGGTCGCAAATAATAAAATCAATACCTAAATCTTTTGCATAAGTAATAAGTTCAATGGATTTAATTCCGCAATCCACTGAAATGATTAAATCAATATTATTTTCTTTCGCAAAGTCAATTCCTATTTTAGAAATACCATAGCCCTCTCGATATCTATGCGGGATATAATAATCTATATGCGGAGACAATGTTTTTAAAAACTGATACAAAGTAGCCACTGATGTAGTTCCATCAACATCATAGTCGCCAAATACTAATATTTTTTGTTGCTTATTAACAGCTTCCTGAATCCGCGTTACGGCTATGCGCATATCCTTCATTAACCAAGGATCGTGTAAGTGGTCGATACTCGGTCTGAAATAATGCTTAGCTGCTTCAAAGGTGTCAATGCCTCTTTGAACAAGGAGTTCACAAAGTATGGGATGTATTTTAAGTGCGCTTTGTAACGCTTGTACTTTTAGTACATCTGCCTGTAATATGTTCCATCTTTTTTCCATTAAAATTTTCGGTCTGTGGTATAGCGGACCAGTTCTTCAAGCGCATTTCTGCAACTTGAGTTTGGAAATGAATGGAGTATGGTTAATGCCTTATCGCGGTATTCAATCATTTTTTCAGTAGCATATTCTATGCCGCCATTTGAAACTACATTATCAATCACAAATTTGACTTTGGCTTTATCATTATTATTATTTTTAACAATATAGATGATTTGCTTTTTTAAAGCGGGCGTTACTTTTTGTAAAATATGAATTAAAGGGAGCGTCAATTTTTTTTCTTTGATATCGTTGCCTGTTGGCTTACCCACTTTTGCTTCACCATAATCAAATAAATCATCTTTTATTTGAAAAGCCATACCTACATTTTCTCCAAATGCGCGCATTTGTTCAATCACTACCGGATCACTTGAAACAGAGGAGGCACCAGCTGCGCAACTAGATGCGAGTAAACTTGCTGTTTTACCATTGATGATTTCATAGTAAACAGATTCATCAAAATTTAAATTTCTTGTTTTCTCCATTTGCAATAATTCGCCTTCGCTCATATTTTTTACTGCATTGGATAAAATGGTTAAGATGGTAAAGTCTTTATTTTCAAGTGACAGTAATAAGCCCTTAGATAATAAATAATCACCTACTAAAACTGCAATCTTGTTTTTCCATAAAGCATTGATCGAAAAAAAGCCCCTTCTTTCAAAGGCTTCGTCTACTACGTCGTCATGCACCAGCGTGGCAGTATGTAATAATTCAACAAGGGAGGCAGCGCGATAGGAGCTGTCATTAATTTCGCCATGTAGTTTTGCGGATAACAATACAAACATTGGACGCATTTGCTTTCCTTTGCGCTTGACAATGTATTGCATAATACGGTCCAGCAGGGATACCCTACTTTTTACCGCATCTTTAAAATGTTTTTCGAATAACTCGAGTTCGGCTCCAATCACTTTTTTGGCTAATTCCATACTGGACTGCAATTTAATTTGATTTTCACCACGAATACGTAATTTTTTTAATTTCCTTGAAATCCTGCCTATCCTTATTCAGGATCAAGCATATTGAAGTGTAAGGCGCCAAAATTTTGCAATGAAGATAGCTTTAAATCAGCGGCACCCCAATGGGCCAATTTCATATGGTCTGCACTTGGCACCACCACGCAGGTCATTCTTGCAGCTTTAGCGGCAATCATCCCATATACGGAATCCTCAAAGCAGATGCAGGCTAAGGGGGACGTATGCAGTGCAGCGGCACAATCCAAATAAACTTGGGGATGTGGTTTTGCTAATGGTAAAAGTTGTGCGGAGCAACTTGCTTGTATAATATGTCTAATTCCTAATTTATCTTTAATAAGTTCAATTAAAGCAACAGGAGAGGAGGTGGCTAATCCAATTTTAAATTCTTTTTGTAAAAAAAATTGAAAAATATGTTCAACGCCTGGCATCACATTCGCCTCCTTGTCAATCATCGTTAATGCTAAATCAATAATACGTTGCTCAGCACGATCATATTCAGTGGAAGGAATTTTATGCTCGTATAACCAATGTGCAACAAATTCCTTTGATCTTAATCCAGTCGTTAATGCATATTGTTGTTCAGTCAATAATATACCATATTGCCTAAAAATTTCACTTGCCGCTTTATTCCATAATGGCTCGCTATTGATTAATAAACCATCAATGTCAAAAATTACTGCTGATTTTTTCATTGCTTAAAGATACTATTTGTTGGCTAAACACGGATATGCGAATAAAATATTAATTAGTATATTGCGTTAATATCAAAATTGGTTGGATCATGACTTTATTGGATAGATTAAAACATATTCGCTTATTTCGCTCCTTTATATATGGGCTTGTTGGGATATTTACTTACCCAGGGTTGGTATTATTTAATAAGTTGAAAATTGAGGGCACGGAGCATTTGGAAAATCTCCCTAATAAAAATGTTTTATTCGTAAGTAACCATCAAACTTATTTTGCAGATGTGATTGCGTTTGTTCATATTTTTTGTGCGGTGAAATGGCGTAAGTTTAACAAGCTCGGCTTACCTTATTATTTATTAAATCCGTTCACCAATTTATTTTTTGTTGCTGCAGAGGAAACTATGAATAGTAATTGGTTGACCAAATTATTTAAGTTGGGCGGTGCGTTAACGATTAAACGAACTTGGCGCGCCGAAGGACAAGATGTTTCACGTAATCGTGATGAAGTGGATACGCAAAAAATTGATAAAGCATTATCTAATAGTTGGGTGATCACTTTTCCGCAAGGTACCACCAAGCCTTTTGCACCCGGTCGCAAAGGAACTGCACACATTATTAAAAACAACCAACCCATCGTGGTGCCTGTAGTGATCAATGGCTTTTGGCGCGCATTTAATAAGAAGGGGTTGAAATTTAAAAAAGTGGGAACACCTTTAAGTATTCGTTTTAAAGAACCCTTGGTGATTGATTACACGCAATCGGTGGAACATATCTTAGAACAAATCATGGATGGCATTGAGCAAAGTAAAGAATACATGCTCAAGGGTAAGCATCATTTGGCTCAAGTGGTTAGCAAATAAATTTATTTATAATTGCAATTTATCCTAGTCCTTTACAAATAAGGCTTTTAGTTCAGTAGCATCATCTGGTTTCATCTTGCCGCCTAAAATTAAACGTAATTGACGACGACGTAAAGCGCCATCATAATATTTTATTTGTTCCGCTGTTTCCGCAATGATTGCTGGTACTTCTTTGGGCTGTTTGTTTTCATCTAAAGCAACAAATGTAAAAAAGGCTTCATTACTTAACTCCTTTGATTGACTAATCATATTTTGATTCCATACTTTTAAATGAATCTCCATAGAGGTAGTGAAGGCCCTGGTAACGATTGCTTCAATGCAAATAACATTACCTAATTTAATCGGCGTTTTAAAACTTAAGTTATCTACCGATGCAGTCATACATGCTGAATTGCAATGCTTGGCTGCAGATAAATAGGCGGCAATATCCATCCAATACATCAGTTTTCCACCCATTAAATCACCAAAAGTGTTCGTGTCATTGGGTAATACTAATTCATTCATCGTGGTGAAGGAATCGATTGCTTTGCGCGCTTCCATAATGTTATGCTTTGTGAAGTAAAGATACAAACTTGTGTGACAATAGGAGGAATTGAAAAAACAACATTTTCGTAATTCAAGAGAAGGATAATAAGGCGCTAAAAGGTAGGAAGCTAAATCTGCATTTTGTAGCCCCTTTCATACTTGTATTTATTGTCCTTACACAATACAGCTTTCTAAATTTGCTAAATACGCGGGATCTACTTCTGCCCCAATACCAGGAGCATCATTAATACTTAAATGCATACCACTAAATTGAACACCTCCAATAACAGGGTCAGCCAAATGACCTAACAAACAAGTATCCATATCGTAATATTTGATATTGTCATGCGCCATAGCAAAGTGCATTTTTGCACTTAAGGCCAATCTGCTTTCCAGCATACCACCCATCATGCAAGGAATGTTATGCTGTTTGGCGAGGTCATGAATTTTTATGGCTTCTTGAATGCCGCCACTTTTTGAAAATTTTATATTAATATAATCGCATGCTTTTTGTGCAATTAGCTTACGTGCATCATGGTGTGTAAATACAGATTCGTCGGCCATTATTTTTATGGGAGAAGCTTTGCATAATGCGGGTAAAAAATCATCCTGGTATTTATGCATCGGTTGTTCACAAAATTCAATAGTATATTTTGACAAATTTGTCAATACGCCTAATGCGTCATCGGATGACCAACCTTGATTCGCATCAATGCGTAAAATAATTTCATCTCCAATAGCTGTTCTTATTGCCTTAATCCTTTCCACATCTTCTGTAGGGTGTTTACCAAGCTTTACTTTAATAATGCGCACGCCTTTGGTGACAAAATCAATGGCTTGTCCTGCCATTTTTTGAGGGGTATCAATGCCAATGGTTAAATCAGATTCGATGGATTTTTGTTGACCGCCTAAAAAAGCATACAATGGTTGATTGGCTGCCTTTGCTGCAATATCATATAAGGCCATATCAAATGCGCTTTTTGCAGTATAATTTCCAGCAATTATCAAATCCAGTTCACCTAATCGTTCTGTAATTGCTAATGGGTTTTTACCTTTCCAATAACTGGCAAAATCCTTGGCCAATAAATAGCAACTTTGTTGTGTTTCACCCACAATCATAGGGAAGGCCGAGCACTCGCCATAACCAGTAATACCTTCATCGGTGGTTACTTGAATGAGTATATTTTGTGCGTAATGCATGGTCCCTGTAGCAATGGTAAAAGGGACCATTGGAATTTTGAATTGGTAAATATGGGTGGCTACAATTTTCAAGTAACTATTTTTTGAGTTGCAGGTAAATTTACATTGTTTATTTAAACAATTTGACTACTGCTTTGTTATTTTAAAAATTGAATGAATCATATGGATAGTTTAAAAAATAAAAAAGTACTCATTGTGGGTGCAACAGGAGGAATTGGAGCCCATTTAGTTAAGTTAATATATAACAGTGGTGCACAAGTGTGGATTGCTGGGCGTCAGTTAGCTAAATTAAATTTAATAGCAGAAAAGAATCAATTGCCGGCATCACAAATATTGGAAGTGGATTTGTCCAATTCCGACTCAGTTCAAAACTTTGTAAAAAAAATTGAAAATGAGGCATTCGATATATACATTAATGCTGCGGGAATTGGCATTATTAAACCATTGAACCAATTACAGGTATCAGATATGCAATTATCCTACCAAGTGAATGTATTGAGCACTTTTGAAATAGTAAAGGCAATTTTGCCTAAAATGATAGAGGTTAAAAAGGGGCTTATTATCAATATTCCTGGAATTTTAGGTAAAATACCTATGTCTGGGGCTGCAGCCTATTGCGCAAGTAAATATGCATTGGTTGGCATGATGCAATCTATCAGAGAGGAATTAAAACGAACTGAAATAAGAATTACACAAGTGTATCTTGGCGGTGTAGATTCGCCTTTCTGGGATAATATTGATTTAAGAGTACAAAGAGAAAAAATGATACAAGCGGAGGAAGCTGCAAAATCCATTTGGTTTTTGTGTCAACAGCCTAGTTCTGGCGTAGTGAGTGAAATGGTTTTGCAACCCTTTAACCATCAGGCAATTTAGCTTGTTTATTCTTTTGAAGTATAAGCAGAACTACCGATATTTGTAGTACGAATGAACGTTAGCATGAACCTATCTTTAGATAATACCCAACATGCATTTGCCTATAAGTCAAATGCTGATTTACGTAAAGCCAATTTTTTATTTACTGTAATTCAAAGCCCATTAATTGTATCTATTGCAACCAATGTGACCCCCTTTTTAATGAAGTCTGGATTGCCTATTAATGGCTTAATTCGGAGTACCATTTTCAAACAATTCGTTGGCGGAGAAACCTTAGAGGATTCGGCAAGAGTAACCAAGCAATTGGGATCTTATGGCGTGCAAGTGATATTGGATTATGGAGTAGAGGCAAAAGAAGGCGAGGAAAATTTTGATGCAGTCGCTGAAAAAATTATTGAAGCAGTTGAATTTGCTGCCACTGAAAAAAATGTGCCCTTTGTTAGTGTAAAATTAACAGGCTTGGCCAGCATGAATTTATTGGAAACTTTGAACGAAGCCCCTCGATTACGAAGTGGTATCCATGATAGCGAAAGCCAAACTGCCGAGTGGGATAGGGTTAGAGAAAGAATGTATGCAATTTGTGATGTTGCCAATGAAAAAGGAATTGGCATTTTAATAGATGCAGAGGAAACTTGGATTCAGGATCCGATCGATCGATTGGCCATTGAATTGATGGGTGTGTACAATAAAGAAAAAGTAGTGGTGTTTAATACCTATCAATTGTATCGACACGATCGTTTACATTTTTTAAAAATTTCTCATCAGCTTGCAGTGGAAGGCAATTTTTTATTAGGTGCGAAATTAGTGCGAGGTGCCTATATGGAAAAAGAAAGAGAACGCGCTTTAGCAATGAATTATCCTTCGCCTATTCATGATGATAAAAATGCTACAGATATCGATTTTGATGCTGCTACATTGTATTGTATTCAAAACAAAGCAAACATTTCCTTGATTTTAGCTTCACATAATGAACACAGCAATTTAATTATTGCTACTAAAATGCAAGAATTAGGCATGTCTAATAATGACCCAAAAGTGCACTTTTCACAATTGTTTGGGATGAGTGACCATATCAGCTTTAATATGGCTTTGGAAAATTACAATGTTAGTAAGTATTTGCCTTTTGGACCTATACAGGATGTGATTCCTTACTTGATGCGTCGTGCACAGGAAAACTCCAGTGTAAATGGTCAAACGAACCGTGAATTCTTGTTAATCAGAAAGGAATTAGCCAGAAGAAAGGCAAAAAAATGATTTCTACATAATGGGTATTGGTTGTAAATTGCACTATGCAACAATACCTGAATTTATTACAACATATTATTGACGAAGGGACTCCGAAAACCGATCGAACGGGTACAGGAACCAAAAGTTGTTTTGGATATCAAATGCGATTTGATCTTTCCAAAGGCTTTCCTTTGGTCACTACCAAAAAGTTACATCTTAAAAGTATCATCTATGAATTATTATGGTTTTTAAAAGGAGATACTAATATTAAATATTTAAAAGACAACGGCGTTCGTATATGGGATGAGTGGGCGAATGAAAATGGTGACCTGGGTCCGGTATATGGAAAACAATGGCGCAGTTGGGAAGGGGCGAATGGGGTTGTAGTAGATCAAATTAAAGATTTAATTGATCAAATTAAAACGACACCCGATAGCAGACGATTAATTGTAAGCGCTTGGAATGTAGGTGATTTATCAAAGATGGCTTTGATGCCTTGTCATAATATGTTTCAGTTTTATGTAGCAGATGGCAAACTAAGTTGTCAATTATACCAACGTAGTGCGGATGTTTTTTTAGGTGTGCCTTTTAATATAGCCTCCTATGCATTATTAACGATGATGGTTGCGCAGGTGTGCGATTTACAATATGGTGATTTTGTGCATAGTTTTGGCGATGTTCATCTGTATAATAATCATGTGGAGCAAGCGCAATTGCAATTGTCCAGAACCACTTTCCCTTTACCTACTATGAAAATAAATCCAGCAGTGAAAGATATTTTTAGTTTTGAATTTAGCGATTTTACTTTGGAAGATTACCAATCACATCCTTCTATTAAAGCACCTGTAGCGGTATAAAAATTTAGTATTATGAATATTACCTTAGTCGTTGCTGCTTCTGA
>DOMR01000143.1:19083-19991 GCA_003509845.1 Chitinophagaceae bacterium
AAAAATACCACCTGGGGTTTACCGATACTTATGGGAAGAAAAACTTTTGAATCCTTGGGTAATAAGGTGTTGCCTGGACGCTTGAATTTAATTTTATCAAATCAAAAAAATATTAAAACCAATGGAGCTACATTGGTTCATTCTTTGCAGGATGCAGTGAATTTAGCAGCAAAACAGGATTACAAACAGTTGATGGTTATTGGGGGTGGTCAAATTTATGAACTTGCTTTGCCTTTAGCACACACCATTATGCTGACTAGGGTGCATACTACCATTGAAGGAGATGCTTTTTTTCCAGCTTTAAATGAGGATTGGGTTAAGACGGAATCCACTTTTTACAATAGTGATGAAAAGCATTCTTATTCATTCGATATTGAATGTTGGCAAAGAAAATAAAATATGCATTCAAACGTCCAGCTCGCTTTTAAATTTATTAAATACTATTTAACCGCCTCCAACGGCAAGGGTCATGGTATACATTCTCCTTTTGTTTACGATTTTATTAGAAAAGTTTTAAATAAAACCAATGCACCTGATAATGCGTTTGAAATAGAGACGCGACGAAATTCTTTGGAGTCGAATACTAGCGTGATTGAAGTGCTAGATCGAGGTGCGGGTTCTCGAACATCTGAATTAAAAAAAAGAGCAATTAGCAGTATTGCGAAATCGGCGCTCAAGCAAAAAAAGATAAGTCGGTTATTATATCGGATGGGTGTTTATTTTAATCCCGATAATATTTTAGAAATGGGTACTTGCTTTGGTATTACATCGAGTTATTTAGCCATGTCCCTACCGAATCAGACTTTGGTCACCATGGAAGGAGCGCCTGCAATAGCGCAAGAAGCCCAAAACACTTTTGATTTATTGCATTTGAAAAATATACAAATTGTCGAAGGCGATTTTGCGAC
>DOMR01000097.1 GCA_003509845.1 Chitinophagaceae bacterium
GCATCACTATTTACGCGAAAGAAAAAAGTAGCGGGTTTGTTGCGAATGAGTTGCTCGTTGAGGTCAATGCCTCTTTCCATAAAATCGTCGGAAGCTGCCCCAAATCCGGTGGCATTGGCTTGTATAATTTGAGCAGATTGGAATTTTTTATTAATCTGCTGGGTGGCCATCCCTTCATTGGGATCGGTATCTATAAATGACATAAAACTAAATTTATTAGCAATATTAACTAAATAATTTAGTATTTAGTAGATTAATTTATACCCTTTTTTTAAAGTATTTATACCTTTTGTTGGGCGTCAGGTAATCCAGGGCTATTGGGCCCAAGTTAGGGTCAGGGTCCAATCGTTACCCGCCTGAACTTTGAATTGTTGGGCAAAACTGCCTTGGTTTAAGGCAATAGATAGGTTCATTAAACTATTTAAATAGGCGAGTGGTTTTCCAACGGCTACGGCCCCAAAAGTATTTTCAAAAGGCATATTGCCTTTGTATACTTGTTTTTGTTGGTGATAAATTTCAACGATTAACTCATTTTTTTTATGGGTAATTTTTTGAAATGCTTTCCAATAATCTTGATGAATATTGGTCCAAATATTTCCGTACTGAATATCTAAAATAGCAATAGTTCCTTTTAATTGATTGTCTTGTAAGGATGCTTTTTGAAAAGCAATGGATACAACAGGTGTATTTATAATGGCACCCACTTGTTCAAAACTTATTTTTTTAGCCGCTAATCGAGCAGCCGTATAGGCATATACATCTCGTCCATGAAAAGTATAAGAAGCGCCCGAATTTTTTCGTCGGTTGTTTACTTCATCAATTTCACGAATGGAATCAATGCCGAGTGATTGTGCAATTAAAGTAAGGGTGCCATTATCTGGTGTAACAATATAGTGTCCGGATTTTGTTTTGACCACGACCGATTTTCTTGTGGTGCCAACGCCAGGATCAACCACAGAAACAAACACAGTTCCGGCCGGCCAGTATATCACGGTTTGGTCTAAGCGATAAGCAGCTTCCCAAATATTATAAGCAGGAATATCATGGGTGAGGTCATATAATTTTAAACTAGCATCTACACTGCTCGCCACGCCTTTCATTGCAGACACTGCACCGTCCTTGATACCAAAGTCAGTTTGAAAAATGACAATACCATTTTGCGCCAATGCGGTTATGGCAGTTACTAAAAGAATAATTCCTGTGGTAAATATTTTTTTCATTTTAGCTATTTTCGGTCTTAAGATTAAAATACAATAATACTTTTTCGTGGCGAACATTGTGAGCGAAGCGATCTGAGCGCACAGAAAAAGGTATTTTGTATTTGAACAAAATCAGTTAATATTTTTTATTATTAAAAAGCCTTCCCGAATTAACGAGAAGGCTTTAAAGTTATTTAATTTATAGTATTAAAATTTAAAAACTAGTTTGCTGAATATTCTTAAACCATTGTAGCCCATTTGAACGCCATCCCAAGGACCGCCGGTTTCATTATCGCCCGCCCACCACTTGGCTTGTGGATTCACGGCAAAATCAGGGTGTACATTAAATATATTATCAGCACCTAAAACCCAAGCTGTTTTTTTGTTTAATTGAACATTCATGTAAACATCCGTTGAAAATTTACCCGAGTAGTTAAAATGTTCAGGAACAAACTTGGTGTCATCCAAGTCGGTTGGCACTTGAGGATCAATGCCATCTCCATTATAACCAAATCCAGTTAAAGTTAAATCGCCAAAGTAGGTGACTCTTGTACCTAGACTAATTTTATTTTTAGTGTAGTCAAAGCTTGCTGAAAATTTAGATTTTGGTGCAGATGCTTTAAGGAAGAATTTCTCACGATCATTAAAAAATGTATTTGCATTATATTCTGTGGTACTTAATGCAGCAGGCACATGTATATCATCTATATCAATGCTTTGTAGGTTCGCAACAAATAAAAATTTAAAGCGTTCAGTACTTGAAATTTTCTTTTGATAATCAATCACTACATCCACACCACTGTTGGTCGTGTTCACGGCATTTGCAAAAAATTGTGCAGTGGCTACGCCCATGCTTTTTAATTTACTCGTTAAGGCAACGGGTAAACTAGCATCGTTGGCACCAAACAAACCAGATAATACCACACGATCTTTCATTTTAATATTATATCCATCTACTGTTACGGTTAAGCCTTTGGCAGGTTTCCATGAAAAACCTACACTCATGTTTGTAGATGTTTCTTGTTTCAATGAAGGAATACCTGCTAGTTTGCTGATCGCATCATCATTACGTGCAATTCTTGATTGAACCAATCCGCCATTAGAAAATGAAGTAAGGGTATTACTAAAATATTTTTGTTGTAAGGAAGGTGCACGGTATCCTGTACTAAATGAGCCTCTTAAATTAAAATTGCCAGTCACTTTTAATCTTGCAGAAGATTTAAAGGTAGCGACTGATCCAAAGTCAGAATAATTTTCGGCCCTTACTGCACCTGTAATTAATAATGCTTCAGTTGGCGTATATTCCAAATCGGTATACAATCCTGTTACTATCCTATTGGCTTTTATTTCATCATCGGGGCTAAAACCTGGGAAGCCTTGTGCGCCTGGTGCTTGTTCCAAACCTAAGGTATTACTAAATGCTTTGTACGAATTTAATTCACCCTTAAAAATACTATACTCTTCAAATCTAAGTTCTGCACCATAGGAAACTTTAACACCACCTTGATTCACTTTCCCAAATTGCTTTGATAAATCCAAGTTCGTGGTGTTTTGTAAGAAGTTAAATCCACCATCATCAAAATGTGTTTGTGTGATGTTGCCAATATTGGATGCGTTAAAAGTGCCATGGCCAAAATAATGGAAATTATTATTTCCAAACGAATTACTGAAATCCCAATCCCAACCATTTTTACTTGTTTTAGAAAAACC
>DOMR01000258.1 GCA_003509845.1 Chitinophagaceae bacterium
GCACTTCGTAGAAAATAACAATGGAAGTTTTGACGACGCAAGGGATGTTTTTCAGGAAGCAATGATTGCTTTATATGAAAAAGTACAATTGGACTCATTTGTCCTCACCTGCCAAATTAAAACCTATCTATTTTCAATTTGTAAGCATTTGTGGTTAAAACGCTTACAACAAATGGGTAAATACAGTAGTCCATTGAGTGAAAACGAAGAAAGCATATCTATCGAAATGGATATGGGGCAGATTGAAAAAAAAGATGCTGCTTTCGCAATCATGGATCGGGCATTAAATAGTTTAGGAGAGCCTTGTAAAAGTTTGTTAGAAGGGTATTATTTAAATAAAAAAGGGATGCAGGAACTAGCTAGTCAGTTTGGATACACCAATGCTGATAATGCCAAGAACCAAAAATATAAATGTTTGATGCGCCTAAAAAAACTGTTTTTTGCGCAATATAATATAGGAGATTAATTATGGAAGACATACAATTATTAGAGACCATTGAAAAATACCTGTCTGGCGAATTGTCGGATCAGGAAAGGACGGAATTTGATGTCATCAGACAAAAATCAGCAGACATTGATCAAATGGTTGTTGAACACAAGCTATTTTTAGATCAAATGGAAACCTATGCGAAGCGAAAAAATGTTACGCATACATCTCAACAAGTTTTTTCTAATTTATTAGCCAATGGGGAATGGGCGCCTATTGAAGCAGTAGGGGTGCCAATCAAAGTAATTCAATTGTGGTCGAAATATAAAAAAGTAATAGCCATAGCCGCTTCATTTGGTGGATTTTTTGCCATTTTTACTTCTATTATTGTAATGTACCTATCTCCAAGTTTAAATGGTTCTCAATTATTACAATTAAGTAAGGCAGTGGAGGTAATTAAAAAGAACCAACAAGTACAAGGACATTTATTGAATGAAGTAAAAACAAAGGTTCCTGAAAATGCAAAATTAATAAGCGGTGGTTCTGGATTTTTAATTGACACCAAAGGATATATCATCACCAATGCGCATGTTTTAAAAGGCAACGGCGCGATTGTTATTAATAGCAAAGGACAGGAATTAAATGCAACCATTATTTACAGCGATTTAACAAATGACCTTGCTTTGTTAAAAATAGAAGATAAGGATTACAAACAACCCAAGACTATCCCCTACGCAATTCGTCGAAAAATTTCCGACTTAGGTGAAGAAATTTTCACCCTAGGTTTCCCACGTAATGACAATGATATAGTATACGGTAAGGGTTATTTAAGTGCGCAAACAGGTTATGAAGGTGATAGCAGTTCCTACCAAATACAAATTAGCGCCAATCCTGGTTACTCTGGCGCTCCTATATTTAATTCGAATGGCGAATTAATTGGCGTCATAAGTACAAGACAAAAGTTAGCAGAAGGCGTTGCTTTTGCTGTTAAATCAACTGAGATTATAGATGTTGTCAATGCTTTAAAGGGCAATGAAAAAACAAAAGATATAATTATTAAATTACCAAAGTTTACAAGTAGTGCTAGTAGGAACAGAAAGTCACAACTAGATAATTTAAAAAACTTTATGTACAGCGTTAGGTCATTTAATTAAGCCCTTTCTTATTTCATCCTAAGGCGTTTCCAAGAGATTTAAAAAAAAATCACACTTTATATTACCAAAGATTCTTTGGGTATACTTGCTCCCCTACTAATTGATCAATACTCGCTTTAACGCCTGGAGCATCCTCCTTATAAGTGACGCCAAACCATTTTGCTTGTGTAGCGATCACTTTTACTTTCCCTAATTCTAATTCTGCAAATCGGCCCGCTACCAAAGGAATGAAAAACTCTGACTTTAATTCCTGCCCTTGTTTTTCTAAAAATAAAGCAAACTCACGTTCGCACAAATCAATAAAACCAGGCGCGAAACACATAAAGTTCATACTCACTCTGGTATCTTCTGCTAATGGAGTTTCAACACCTGCTTCTTCATATACTATTTGACCACTCGCAGTTCTAAATATTTTTGTACGCTCATTGATCTTTGTCAAATACGATTCATTATCCAAAGTGCATACCCCCCTACTTACGGTTCCATTATCACTTAATGTATTAGATAACTCATAGCCTAAAATACAATATGTTTTTTCAGAACAGGTGATGGTTAAAAAATCAAAAGCTTGTTTAAATGCATCTACGCCATAATAATCATCTGCGTTGATCACTGCAAACGGCTCGTTCACCAAACCTTTGGTACATAATAATGCATGTGCAGTACCCCAAGGTTTTGTTCTATCAGTAGGGGTTGGATAATGATTGGTAAACTTATCTAAAGATTGATATACATAAGCGGTTTCAATTTTGCCATTTAATTTTGGTTCAAAAATATTTTTAAATGGCTCCGCAAATTCTTCTCTAATAATAAAAACAACCTTCCCAAATCCTGCACGAATAGCATCATATATTGAATATTCCATGATCGTTTCCCCATTAGGGCCGAATCCTTCGGTTTGCTTCATGCTTCCATACCTTCTTGCCATTCCAGCTGCCAAAATCACTAATGTGGGTGCACTCATTGTTTGTATTTTTTAATCGTATTTTTACTTGATGTTAAAAGCAGCGCAAAAATAACTGATTTTATATTAATAGAGAAAATTTGAACGAAAACATTAACATACAAGCAGTTCCTAGCTTTTGTTTAAAAGACATACAATTAGCTGTATTACGATTAGACGCGCTACATCCCATTGTAAGCGGAAATAAATGGTTTAAACTTAAATACTATTTGCAACAAGCACAGGAAGAAAATGCAGATACCATTGCCAGTTTTGGAGGCCCTTATTCCAATCACTTGGTCGCACTCGCCTTTGCTGCAAAAAAATATAATTTACAAAGCGTGGGCTATGTTAGATCCAATGAAGACGAACCCATCACCCCCACTTTACAAGAAGCGAAACAATATGGGATGCATTTAAAATTTTTAGGTAGAAATAATTTTCAATTTTTGAAGACCGAATTACTTGAAAATAATGTCACAAGCAATACCTACTTTGTTGATGAAGGCGGATATGGCACCCTAGGCGCAAAAGGCGCTGCAACTATTTTATCCAATGAAAAAACCAATAGCTACAGTTATATCATATGCGCAGTGGGAACTGGAACCATGATGGCTGGTTTAATAAACGCCGCAAAGCCACACCAACATGTCATTGGTATACCAGTGTTAAAAAATGAAGCAACTATTCGCAATGAAATAACGCAAATCATCCCTAATAAAGAAACACCATTTACCTTACTTCATCATTTTCATTTAGGTGGTTATGCAAAAACGAATCAAGCACAATTTGATTTTATGAACCTACTATGGGCAACTGAAAAAATTCCTACCGATATAGTATATACTAGCAAATTGTTTATGGCAGTAAAAAGTTTACTAGCCAATGATTATTTTTCACCAACTGCTAAAATTTTAATGATTCATAGTGGTGGCTTACAAGGAAATAGATCATTGCCTGCAGGAACCTTGCTGTTTTAAAGCGCGTTAAATCACCAAACTGCCTGTTATGTAATTGTGATTACAAAAGTCTAATATAAATGTTGCAACTATGCCGTGACTAAATCACAGTCGAATACTTTTTCGAAGTGCAATTTAATTTTTTGCTTCACTTCGGCATAATCCACCTTCCTACCTAATTCTTTTTCTAATGAGGTGACTGCCTTTCCTTGAATACCACAGGGCACGATATATTCAAAATGCGATAAGTTCGTATTTACATTTAATGCAAAGCCATGCATGGTAATCCACCGACTACACTTAATACCCATGGCACAAATTTTTCTTGCCATAAATGGATCTTCTGGCGATAACCACACCCCTGTTTCTCCAGCACTTCTATCTCCTTTTAATCCATATTCAGCTAATACTTGGATGATCACTTCCTCTAAACTGCGCAAATACCAGCCTAAGTCGGTTTTAAACTTATCTAAATCTAATATGGGATATCCTACTACTTGCTGCAAACCATGATAAGTGATATCCCCCCCACGATTGATATGATAAAATTCGATGCCTAAATTTTGTAATTGTTCCTCAGATACCAACACATGCTCCCTTTTGCCGCTTTTACCTAATGTAAATACAGGCGGATGCTCTACCATTAACAAGCGATGTTCCGTATTAGCTTGATCTGCAGGCATATCGCTTGCCCGATTGATCGATTTTAATTGGGTGTTTTTTAATAACAACTCCTCCTGATAATCCCAGGTTGGTTTATAGGATTTT
>DOMR01000167.1 GCA_003509845.1 Chitinophagaceae bacterium
GATTCTTGGCGAGACCACTTTTTTCGCGGTATTACCTATTTTCTTGAGGGACTTTAGGGGATTCATTCTGAATCGTCAGGGGTGCTACTCTACCCATGTTGTCAATCCTTGATGGATTAAGGGTGCAATAACAAAATAAATCTTTTAAAGATATTTTTAACGCAAAAGCGATTTCACATAATATTTCTATCGTGAAGTTATGATTGCCAGAAAAGTATTTTGATATTTCAGAAGGGCATTTATTAATCTTTTTGGCAAACACTCCTTTATAATCTGGAGATGGGGTTAGATAAGAATGGATTCCACGAGCCAATGTTGACTTGCATTTCATTTTGTAAATTTTTAAAGGCAGAGGGTCGGTATAATTTTTTGATTGTGGCATTGTTTAGAATATTATCTGATTGAAAAAAGATATCTTATAAAGTGAATATTTAAATTTTCGTTTTTTGGAGTTTTAACTTTAACTAAAACAACTGGTCTGTGGAATGCAAGCTGGTATTGACTTTCATTTAGTTGACATTTTAACTATAACTGAAAAATAGGTTTCCTGAAACGCATACTGCTATTGACTCTCCGTCTAGGGGTGTTTTAATTATAACTGAAATGCCAAAAAGAAAGAAAAACATTATAAAAAAATATATCCAAATATATTTATCTCAAAATAAGTTTAATTCAATTTTTTAAAATTTAGGAATTTAGTTTTAAGTAAAACAGGGGTGGTCTGAAATGCAAGCTGCCATTGAATCTTAACATAGGCCGATTTTAGTTAAAAATAAAATATCGAAATTTGAATATTATAATATTAAAAATGAAACCTCTATGGTTTTTTAAATAATACGCACAAGTATCATTTTAAACACAAACCATTTTAAAGTATTTATACCTTTGATTATAGTTGAAGAAGCCACTAAGTATATAAAAGCAACTTATAAAAATTTGTATTTCAAAATATATTTACTTTAATTAATGGTAATTAGATTTAAATCAAAGATTGATATCAAATAAATTATTTATTACAAACCAAACATCCTCTAAGTCCCTTTATTTACAATAGTTTCAGAGAATAGAAAAATTTCAGTGTTAATAAATATTTTATTTTCATTAAAAATATCGGCTTAATATTAATTATGAAATAATATTTTTTTTAATTTCTGTAGTTAAAATATGACGTAACATTTCAACAATTGCTACAATATATTATTCGAGAATAAAATACTTTTAAAGTAGGTATATAATTATTCTTGATTGTTTTGAATAAATAATTGACAGGGGATTTTAGATACGGTATTATGTTTAAATAAGAGTTTGATATATCAAAAGGGTTAATTCAGTTCCCCTAACTGTGCGCACGGTTAAATAATTGGACGTTGGTAGGTAACGTTACTACTTCGAGACATGTAAACAGTCGAGTATTCATATACAAACATGGGACATTTCAGTAAAGAAAGTAATTAAATCCGCTGAACATTTTATCCCAAGGCGAGAGACAGGGGTTATTAATCAAATGATATATGAATATGAAAAAAATATTTCTAATTTGTTTAACAGTATTTATATTTTCTTGTCAAAAAGATGATAAAACTAAAAATACAAATGATACATTATTATCGCAAAAAGCATATTATACTATGCTTAAAGACATTAATACACAATTCGAATTAATTTTAAATGAAACAAAGCCAACTGATTTAAGTATTGAAGAATACAAAATAGAATTAGTTTCAGGAAAAATTGTTTTATCTTTAAATCAACAAAATAAGATTTTAAAAGCAACAGAGCCATTAATTGATTACTCAACAAAGTTGGCAAAAATGAATTCAATTAGTATAGATGATCTAAGTTCAAAAATTGCATTAGGGGGCTTGTATTCACCGAATGACAATTTAAATTCTAAATTCAATACTAATAGTTTTCAAGTCTATAATGAATCTCCTATAAAAAAATCTAACGAAGTAAACTCAAAACAAATTATGAAAAATAATTTAGAAACTAATGAAGTTCTTGATTGTGCATTGGCTGCTATTGGAGCAGATGCACTGTTTGCTTTCGGTGGCTCAACTGCTACTGCTTGGACTGCTGCAGCAGTTACAAAGGCATTTAGTGCAGTTGCGAAAAGATTTCTTGGTCCTGTTGGCGTTGCAATAGCTGTAGTTTCATTTGGTATTTGTATTTCTCACGAATCACTTGAATAATTATGCAAAATTATTTTATCCCTTTTTATATAAGTATTATATTTTTTCGATGTAAAGCATTGAATAAGGCCATTAAAATTCAACAAAATATTTTAATGGAAATTATTTATCTTCTATTGACTATAGCCTTATCAACACTATTATATATTTACATGAAACAAATTTAATTTTTTGGAGGATGGTTATTTAAAACCATCCTCTTTTTATTTTATCAATCTTGGTGATACCATAGAGCCTCAACACTTAGGAGAAAGCCGCGCGAAACGAAGGCTGGCAGTCTTGGCTTGACTATAACATTATTATAAAAAAGAAGTAGATAAGCCTTAGCTTATTCTAAACCAAAGCATTCTCAAAAACTTCCTTTAATTTTTTTGCAACAATTTTATATTCTCCTTGTTGCAGCATCCAAACAGTAATGGTGACTCTATTCTCCCCTTTTAAAGTTGCTGCTATTTTAGGATCAATGGATTCTGAACCTGCTTGATTAGGATATAAGGGTAAGCCGGCAAAACCAGCTTCGATAGAGGGATTACCGTTTCTTAAAGTTTCACGCAAATCCTTGCCAGTTAAATTAATATGTGAAGGATCCCAACTGATGACTAAGTTCGGCGTGATGTTGCCTAAATTTGGAACAATAATTTTAGTGCTAATGCCTTTGATATTTTTAACCGCATTATTTATATGATCAATTTCTGATTCCCAATTTTGCCATTCTTTGTCATGATCTGTATTGATGTATTTTTTTAGCGCAACATACATTCCTAAAATCTCTTCTTTATTTACCTTGTGCGCACGACCCACATTAAAACCACGAGGCGGTGCACTTAACCGCGCTGCTTCAATAATATTTTTTCGTCCCATCAATAATCCTGCACTCTGCGGACCTCTGATCGCTTTACCACCAGATAAAAAAACCAAATCAAACCCCATGTCATTAAACTTCCAAATATTAGACACCGGTGGAACATCTGCAGCAATATCGATTGAAACCGGAATCTTATATTTTTTTCCAACAGCGAGCCAATCCGCATGATTAATCTTTCCTTTATCAGCAGCAATATTTAAGAAATGAAGCATGGCTGTTTTATCATTTATGGCATTTTCAAGTTCTGCTAAAGTTTCAACAGTAACAATGGTACATCCCGTATTTAAAAATGCATGATTGTACCTTTCATCATGTGACTTTTGACAAATCACTTCCGACTTCATGCCCGTGCCTTGCAAATGAGGCAATTGTTCTACCTTCTTTAAATCCAACCCTGTTAAAATACCCGCCAACCCAAGCGTCATTGCAGAAAAAGCGCCCGAGGTAACAGTAGCAGCTTCCGCATGGACCATTTCAGCAATCAACTCCCCCACTTTATCTTGTAATTCATCCATCATGCAAAAATGGTTCGCCGCCTCACGAATAGTTTTAACCACTTCAGGGTGCATTAAACTTCCACTCATATAAGTAAGCGTGCCAGCAGCGTTGATAAAAGTGCGGACGCCTATTTCATTGAATAAATTACTGTCTTTAAAAACATTGCTGCCTGCAAATGAATTGAGTGGCGCAGCGCCTAATGCCAAAGGGGCAATGGTTAAGCCTTTTAAAATATCTCTTCTTTTCATAGATTGAATTTAAGGAATATTATTTGCAAACTACTTCCAAATCGA
>DOMR01000288.1 GCA_003509845.1 Chitinophagaceae bacterium
AATGTAAAAATTTGTGCATCGCACGCTGGATTAACTTTAGGAGAAGATGGTGCTACGCATCAAATATTAGAAGATATCGGACTCATGAAAATGTTACCTGGCATGACTGTTGTGGTACCTTGTGATTTTAATCAAACCAAAGCGGCAACCAAAGCGATTGCTGATTATCAAGGCCCAGTTTACTTAAGGTTTGGTCGTCCAAAATGGCCCAACTTTACCAAAGAAGATGGATCAGATTTTGTGATTGGAAAAGCACAAAAATTAAGCGATGGAAAAGATATCTCCATTTTTGCTTGCGGTCATTTGGTCTGGAAAGCGATTGAAGCAGGTAAATTATTAGAAGCAGAAGGCATCAGTGTTGAAGTAATTAACTTACATACCATTAAACCATTGGATGTGGACGCAATTGTTGCAAGCATTTCAAAAACTGGATGTGCAGTAACTGCGGAAGAACATAATGTAATTGGTGGCATGGGTGATGCAGTTGCACAAGTGGCAGCTAAACATTGTCCAGTGCCTATTGAATATATTGGCACCCAGGATACTTTTGGAGAAAGTGGAACACCGAATCAATTATTAGCGAAGTACGGCTTGGACACACCGAATATTGTTGCAGCAGCTAAAAAAGTATTAGGACGTAAGAAATAATTAAAAAAATATAGCGCAACAAAAAGATCCTTCTAGTACTCGAAGGATCTTTTTGTTTACAATCTATGTATTGTAGAATTAACTATGGCGCTAAACGTACTTTGATCCATTGACCATCCGACGACAAATTATATTTAATACGATCATGTAAGCGAGAGCTACGTCCTTGCCAAAATTCAATATTTGTAGGATGTACAATATATCCACCCCAATTCGAAGGCAGTGGCACATTCCCTTCTTTGTACTTTTCTAAATTGGTAGCAACTAATTGTTCAAGATATTCGCGATTCGGAATTACTTTACTTTGTGGAGATGAAATAGCGCCTACCTGACTACCGAGTGGACGAGAATGAAAATATTCATCGCTTTCTTCCGTGCTAATTTTTTTGATGGTGCCTGTAATACGAATTTGTCTTTCTAATTCCTTCCAAAAAAAATTGATCGCAACAATAGGATTTGCATCTATCTCCTGCCCTTTAGCACTATCATAATTGGTAAAAAACACAAAGCCTGCTGGAGTATACCCTTTTAATAAAACTACGCGCGACGAAGGAGCGCGTTGGGCATCAACGGTGGAAAGTACAAATGCGTTTACTTCATCAATATTACTTGCAATGGCATCTTCCCACCAATGTTCAAATTGATCCATGGGATGCGCCGCGGTGGCAGCTTCATCTAAAGAAGCTAGTTGGTAATCGCGGCGTATAGAAGCTATATCTTTTTGCATAAAAATTTATTTCGTAGCGTATAAAATATTAATTACCGACAGCAGAAAAAACATGCCTACAAGTTGGTGCAATTGCGCCAACCATTCAAAACCACCCCACACACCAGGTACAATATTTGCACTTGATAGTACCGTAAAAATACCTAAAACAATTTGTAGGAATACCAATATCGCTGGTAGTATTCTGGCACGTACCCAAAAATTGTTTCCTTGTAATTTTAATAACCGAGCAGTCCAAAAAATAACAAGTACTAATAATAAGTAAGCAAGACCCCGATGTATAAAATGAACCCAAATCGTATTATTAATTGCATTCAATAAAAAATCATCCTTGTTCAATAATCCGGAAGGCAACCATTGTCCATTAATAGTAGGCCAGGTTGCAGCCACATTGGCTGCTTTATGTCCCGCCATCAATGCCCCATATATTAATTGAAAAAATAAAATCAATAAAAGAATCCATGCAAATGTTCGGATGCCTCTAATTTTATCAGTCGCATCTTGATTACCACTATTTCTGCGAATCGGTGTTACAGTGAGTGATAAGGCAAACCAATAGGTATATGATAATAATCCTAATGCAAAAACAAAATGGAGCGCTAACCTAGTTGGCTTAACGTAAACCGCATCTCCTTCCAGTCCACTCGCTACCATGATCCAACCAATGGCACCTTGTAAAGCACCTAATAAAAATAAAATCAACAAAGGCTTAATCATCCTTGGTTGAAAATATTTTTTTGCTAAAAAATAAATAAACCCAAAAGCAAAAACTAATCCAATAGTACGTGCCCATAAACGATGAAACCACTCCCAAAAAAAGATGAATTTAAAATTGGCAATGGTGAAATCAAAATTGAGTAATTGAAACTGAGGGGTAGTTTTATACTTCGCAAATAATTCCTGCCAAGTAGTTTCACTCATTGGAGGAAGCGCCCCTGTAACTACATCCCACTCCGTGATAGAAAGGCCACTACCTGTTAAACGGGTAATACCTCCCAAGGCAACTTGAATCACTGTCATGAATACCCCTAATAATAGCCAATTCGCTACTTTTTTTGATTTATGATCATTAAAATCCATGCCTTACATTTATAGGACAAAGGTACAAAGTAATCAAACAAGGCAGTGAGATTGATTTTGATTTGTCAGCCATATGTTTGAATTTTACAACAATATTTAGCTGCCAAAATGAACAAAAAATATTTAAAGATATTAAGGTCCATCTAGACATCTGCATAGAGATCGCTTAAGTACCCCTTCATTAAACAAAGAATATTAAACCTTGTCTAAACTAATCAATCAATACCAAG
>DOMR01000151.1:0-127 GCA_003509845.1 Chitinophagaceae bacterium
ATCTTCCCAGGTCATACGTTGCACCGTTTCGGTGTAATCAATATTTTTCACCTGTTTAAATATGCTTTTAATTAAACCTTCAAACATGTTCAATATATCTTCCTGCTCCACAAAACTCATTTCGCAG
>DOMR01000151.1:282-3558 GCA_003509845.1 Chitinophagaceae bacterium
CATTCTGCTAGGCACCACAAAATCTCGCGCACCTTCGGGTGTAGATTTAATTAAAAAAGGCGTTTCAATATCCATGAATCCTTTTTCATGTAAATAGTTTCTTGTTGCACGATTTACATCATAGCGTAATGCTAAATTCTTTTTTACAGCGTTTCTTCTTAAGTCCAAGAAACGGTATTTCATACGAATGTCATCGCCGCCATCCGTATCGTCTTGGATAGTGAATGGGGGAACAGCAGATGCATTTAAAATTTTAAATTCGGTTACTTTAATTTCAATATCTCCTGTAGGAATATTTGCATTTTTACTAGAGCGCTCAATGACTGTTCCTTTCACTTGAATAACGAATTCTCTTCCTAATGGATTTTTATCCAATTCGGTTTGAAGCTCTTCTCCAATTAAAAGTTGCGTGATGCCATACCTATCTCTTAAATCCACGAATGTGATAGCGCCAAATTTGCGAATGGTTTGTACCCAACCGGCAAGGGTCACATTTTGAGTAACAAATTGACTATTTAATTCTCCACAATGGTGCGTACGATACATAAAAAAATATTGAAATAGGTTTGGACTGCAAATATACTTCAATTCCCATAAATTCATCATCTTTGCGCCATGACCCAGACCCTTATCTCAAAACGCACCAGGCGCATAGTTTTGTCCGGTTTTTTCTTTTTTACTGGTATTTGTTTTGCCAGTTGGGCGAGCAGGATTCCTGATATTAAAATGCAGTTGGGGTTAAATGATGCAGAATTGGGTGCGATGCTATTGTTTTTGCCTGTGGGTTCGTTTTTAGGCATCCCTATTTCAGGTAGTTTGACTTCCATTTACGGGAGTAACAGAATGCTCAAAATTGCAGCTGTTTTATATCCGCTTTTCTTGATTTTAATTGGGACAATTACACAAACATGGCAATTAGGAATTTGCTTATTTATTTTTGGCATGGCAGGTAATTTTTACAATGTAGCGGTGAATACACAAGCAGTGGTATTATCTAAATTATTTGAGAAAAGTATCATATCCACCTTTCATGGTTTTTGGAGTTTGGCTGGTTTTGTGGGTGGTTTGGTAGGGGGGCTTTTTGTTGCAAAACAAATATCTCCCTTATATCAATTTGTTTTTGTTGCATTGGTTTCAATTATTTATTTGGTTTTTGCGCATCCCTATTTAATGCCTTCTGAAAAAAATAAGCAACCACTTAATAAAATGTGGAATAAGCCAAGTGCACTTATGTTGCAATTTGGATTTATTGCTTTAGGAAATATGATTTGCGAAGGAATGATGTTTGACTGGAGTGGTATTTATTTTCAAAAAGTAGTATTGGTGCCTAATGAATATCGTACCATGGGATATATCAGTTTTATGGCATGTATGACCATTGGTCGCATGTTTGCAGATATATTAATTAATTATTGGGGGGCAAGAAAACAATTAATGTTAAGTGGCTTATTGGTTACCATTGGATTAATTATCGCTGTTATGCTACCGGGTATTATAATTAGTACTTTTGGGTTTATGTTGGTTGGTTTTGGTGTATCATCAGTCATTCCCACCATTTATGGATCTGTTGGTAGGAGTGCAGCACCTGGGCAAGCGAGTATTGCGTTAGCTTCAGTTTCCTCTATTGGATTTTTCGGATTTTTGATTGGCCCACCCATCATTGGATTCTTATCCCAAGCCATAGGTTTACGATGGGCGTTCTTAACTGTTTCCTTATTGGGGCTAGCTACATTTTTTCAATCTTACCGATTGAAAAAGCATTTGAATTAAATTATAAAGTCGAATTTTCTACTTTGTGCGATGGCTTATAGATAAGATAGTAATAGCCTAATATCAAGATGCCTGTGACAAATGGGATCATTGCTAAATGCTTCATTGTGATATTACTATATACGATAACATGATCTACATCAAAAAATTCAGTACACATCCAAAATGAGTTGGCCGTAATCCAAACGGTGATCGCGAGGTTATGCGCTAATTCAGAAAAAATATTTCGCGTTCTATAGGCGATAATTATGGAGATGGTTAGCGTTGGAATAATCATCACAACGCCTAAAAGCGTCAAAGACAAACACCAGGCAATATCTTTAAACAACCAAAATACGATATGTAAGTTTTCCATTTTACGGTACTTATATGGAATATTATATTTGTCGTTTGTTTCTTTATTCATGTCTATTTTCGGGATTCAAATTTTTAATATTGGATAAAAGTAAAGTTTTTTTTATTTTTTTCTAATTTTTTTTAAGTTGATAACAGGGTGCTAAATCTTTTTATGTCAGCTTCTGGTTCAATCATAGTGCCTTGTTCAATATGGTCTATAAGTTGTTTCGTAAAATAGGGGGCAAGTGAGCAGCCCTTTGTACCCATGCCATTACAGATACCCAACTGCGGATATTTCGGGTGAAGTCCTACAAATGGGCGCCTTTCTGTATTGGCGGGTCTTATGCCAACCAAATGTTCAACTACTTCATAGGGTAGTTTTAAAACTGCATTCAGTGCTGTAATCATTTTTTCCTTAAAGCCTTGACTTGGAAGCGCATCACTAAAACTCCATTCATAACTTGATCCTACCCAAAATAAATCATCTTTCCATGGAACAATGGTAATATTGGTTTTGTAAATGTTGGTTGGCTTCAGTCCTTTTATTTTTACTATTAATGCTTCTCCTTTATTGGGTACAAATGGTAGGGATTTAAAATAGGGATTGTTCATGGTATTAATACCATCGCAGAATATTATTTTTTCAGCATTTATATTTTTCCATTGAACGCCTTGCTCATTTAAAATCATGTCTGAAACATCAAAATAATCTTCAATAAAATGGTTACTTATTTTCTGTTGGCCGGCTTTTAAGAATTGTATTAAATCAATCCAATAACATTGGTCAATTTCGCCTGTGCCAAATGGGGTATTAAAGTATTCTCCTAAAGATGAATGATCATTTTCCTTTAAATAAATATTATCATGTGTAAGGCGGTAGTCAAAGCTTTCCCTCATTTGCAGGGAAGGGTGTATTGATAAAATCGGTGCTTCTTTAATTATAGGGACATTTTCATCCTGTTGGAAAGCTCTATAAGCGTCAATAGCAAAAGGCAGTAAGGTATCAATCATCCATGTTTGCACAATTCTACGACCGGTGACTGGGTTGATTACACCACTTGCTACACTAGTTGCGGAAACAGTTTTTGGATCATTTATAATTTTAAACGAGATACCTTGTTTGTGTAAAAAGTAACTTAACCAAGTGCCAGTTAATCCCTGGCCAATGAT
>DOMR01000151.1:3737-10880 GCA_003509845.1 Chitinophagaceae bacterium
AAATATTGAAATGGAAAAATATTTACAAACCAACCGTCCACTGATTTTTTTGTTTTGTGATTGATCAAAGCCAAAGTAAGTTGTCCTGTTTTTTCTTGCACTAAATTGTGACGCACTTTTACTTTTAATTTAATGGATTGCCCAAGTGATAAAATAGTGGGCATGGCACATTCAATTTGAATGCCGGGCTTTTTACTAAGGCCACTTAATTTTTGTGCCTGTGTATAATTACAGATTGACAAAAATAAAAATAAAGTTATGGCGCGTATCATAGAACAAACTTACAATAAAAAATCCCTTATCGTTTTAGGATAAGGGATTTCAGTATGCTTTATTTAAATTATTATTTTTTTAATGCATTTGCCATTGTGATTCCGATGTCAGCAGGACTTGCGCAAACGTGAATACCACATTCTGCCATGATTTTCATTTTAGCAGCAGCAGTATCATCTGCACCGCCTACAATCGCACCAGCGTGACCCATGCGTCGGCCTGGAGGCGCTGTTTGACCTGCGATAAATCCTACTACGGGTTTTTTCAAATTATCTTTAATCCAATTTGCAGCATCTGCTTCCATGCTTCCACCAATTTCACCAATCATAATAATACCTTCAGTTGCAGGATCATTCATTAATAATTCAACCGCTTCTTTAGTCGTAGTTCCAATAATTGGATCACCACCAATACCAATGGCAGTTGAAACACCCAAGCCAGCTTTAACTGCTTGATCAGCTGCTTCATAGGTAAGCGTTCCGCTTTTTGAAACAATGCCAATGGTTCCTTTCTTAAAAATAAATCCTGGCATGATTCCAACTTTGCATTCTTCTGCGGTAATGATACCTGGACAATTGGGTCCTATTAAACGAGTAGTTTTACCTAATAAATAGTTTTTTGCTTTAATCATATCCTGCACAGGAATACCTTCCGTGATACATACTACTAAAGCAATATTTGCATCCGCGGCTTCCATGATTGCATCCGCTGCAAAAGCAGGAGGTACAAAAATGATACTCACATCAGCACCGGTATTCTTTACGGCATCTGCAACGGTGTTAAATACGGGTCTGTCTAAATGGGTAGTTCCACCTTTGCCTGGAGTTACCCCACCTACTAATTGTGTTCCATATTCAATCATTTGACTTGCATGAAAACTACCTTCAGTTCCTGTAAAACCTTGAACGATGACCTTTGAGTTTTTATTAACTAATACTGACATTATGCGTGAATTTGTTATTTGTGGCGCAAAAATAGGCTAAACCCAGTTTTTTTGCCCTTATTTCTCAACAAAAATTCCATGTTTTTTTATAAATGGCTTTCATGTAGTACTTTTGTCCCTCGTCAGACAAATAAAAATTAAAATTATGGCAACAACATCAGACATTAGTCGTGGAATGATTCTAAAATTGGACAATAATTTATATACTGTAGTGGAGTTTGGAGAAAACAAAACTGCTAGAGCGGCTGCTAAAATTTGGGCTAAGCTTAAAGGAGTAGATAACAAAAGATCAATCGAAAAGACATGGAATAGTGGTGAAAACATCTTCCCGGTTCGTGTTGAAAAAAAGACCTACCAATTCCTTTATAAGGATGACAGTGGCTATAACCTTATGAATAATGAGACTTTTGAGCAAATCGCAATGGCTGAGGAAATGATTGATGCCCCGCAATACTTGATTGAAGGTGCTGAAGTATTTGTATTTATGAATACCGAAACTGAAATGCCTATTGGCGCTGAATTAGCTGAAAAGATTGAGGTGTTGATTACCTATTGTGAAAATGGGGTAAAAGGGGATACTGCAACACGTGCTTTAAAAGCGGCAACCATTGAATCAGGCGCAACCGTGATGGTGCCTTTATTTGTAAATGAAGGCGAAAGAATCAGAATTAATACTAAGAATGGGGAATATGTAGAGCGCGTTAAATAATTTTAAAGATGTCCCGAAGCTTCGTGACATCTTTGTTTTTTAGCCTCAGTTCAGCCTTTAAATAGGCCTAAAATAGCTTAAAATACCCCGAATCCTCGGGGTATTTTTTTGGCAAAAAAGGGCCATTTTTAATAAAAAAAGACCCTTTTTTTGTGTTTTTTAGTAAAAAAACACCAATTTTACCCAAAATTGCCAAATATGGACTTGAAACAAATTCACGATTTAATTAAAGTAGTTAACAAGAGTAATATCGGTGAAATTAGCATCGAAGATAAGGATGGTAAAGTAACCATTAAGCAAAAGGAAGAAAAGGTAACTGTTACCACAGCTCCAGCGCAAATGTATACTTCAGGTCCAGCAGCTCCAGTTGCACAAGCAGCCCCTGCGGCACCAACATCAGCTGCTCCAGCAGCTCCAGTTGCAAGCAACTTGATCACCATTAAAAGTCCAATGATTGGAACATTTTATCGTCGCGCTTCTCCAGATAAGCCATTGATGGCTGAGGAAGGAACAGAAGTGAGCCCAGGTAAAGTGGTATGTATCATTGAAGCCATGAAATTATTTAACGAAATTGAAAGTGAGGTAAAAGGTACCATCGTTAAAGTATTGGTGGAAGATGCAAGTCCAGTGGAATATGATCAGCCTTTGTTCTTGGTTGAACCAGCATAGGCCAGCTCCCATTTTCTAATTTAAATTAAAAAAATGTTTAAAAAGATATTGATAGCCAATCGTGGCGAAATTGCTTTGCGTATTATCAGAACCTGTCGCGAGATGGGTATTAAAACAGTAGCAGTTTATTCTACTGCTGATAAAGATAGTTTACATGTAAAGTTTGCAGATGAAGCGGTTTGTGTTGGAGGTCCTAAAGGACAAGAATCCTATTTGAATATACCACATATTATGGCTGCTTGTGAAATTACTAATGCCGATGCGGTTCATCCTGGATATGGATTTTTAGCAGAGAATGCTAAGTTCGCGCAAATATGTGCGGACCATGGTATTAAATTTATTGGCCCCACACCAGATATGATTAATAAAATGGGGGACAAGATTACTGCGAAAGAAACCATGATTAAAGCAGGTGTTCCTGTGGTTCCGGGTGGAGAAGGTTTATTAGAAAGTGTAGATGCAGCAAAAAAATTAGCCAAAGAAATAGTTTATCCAGTGATCATTAAAGCAACTGCTGGTGGTGGCGGAAAGGGTATGCGTGTAGTTTGGAAAGAAGAAGATATTGAAAAGGCATATAATGATGCAAAAATGGAAGCAGGTGCAAGTTTTAAAAATGATGGCTTGTACATGGAGAAGTTTGTGGAGGAACCAAGGCATATTGAAATTCAAGTAGCGGGTGATCAATATGGTAATGTTTGTCATTTGAGTGAGCGTGATTGTTCCATTCAACGTAGACACCAAAAATTAGTAGAAGAATCTCCTTCTCCTTTTATGACCCCTGAATTAAGGCAACGTATGGGAGATGCTGCTATTAAAGCTGCTTCTGCCATTAATTATGAAAGCGTTGGTACGGTGGAATTTTTAGTGGACAAGCATCGCAATTTTTATTTCATGGAAATGAATACGCGTATTCAAGTGGAACATTGCGTTACAGAGGAAGTAGTAAGTTATGATTTAATCAAGGAGCAAATAAAGATAGCAGCGGGTGAAAAAATTTCCGGTCGTAATTACGAACCACAATTACACGCTATCGAATGTCGTATCAATGCCGAAGATCCTTATAATGATTTCAGACCTTCACCAGGAAAAATAACTGTATTACATACACCCGGCGGACATGGTGTGCGTGTAGATAGTCATGTGTATGCAGGTTATGTAATTCCGCCATATTACGATTCAATGATTGGTAAATTAATCACAGTTGCACAAACACGTGAGGAAGCCATCAATACCATGTATCGTGCGTTAAGTGAATACGTAATTGAAGGTGTACACACAACCATTCCTTTTCATTTACAATTAATGCAAAACGAAGATTTTAGAAAAGGAAACTTCACAACGAAATTTTTAGAAACATTTAAGTTGAAATAATTTTTATGTAGCTTTTAAGAGAAATATAAAAACTACATAAAAATTCTCTGATGAAATTAAAAAGGGAGCCCCATAAAGGAGCTCCCTTTTTAATTATTTTTTTTTCTCTAGCGATACTAAAAATGTCCCCCCGATTTCTCGTGGGGACATTTTTTTGATTTTACCTCTGGGGAATGTTTTTTTCGCTGTAAATAATGTTATCTCAAAAACAACATTTCTCTGTACTTAGGTAAGGTCCATAATTCGTCATCTACCAATTGCTCTAATTTATCAACGTGGTAACGAATTTTATCAAAGTATTGCGCCTTTACTTTTGCTTCATAAGCAATTGCTTTTTCTCTTGAATCAGTAAGGTTATTGGCTACTTTTCTTTCTTCCACCATCGCGTAAGTATTTTCATACACTTGTTGGATATGCGTACTTACATCCTTTAATAAAGTTAATTGGCCCTTGTATAATTTTTCAGGTAATGCAGCTTCGCGTAGTAAGCTTACATTTTTCAATAACTCATTTTGGTATTTAATTGCAGCTGGGATAATATGGTTGGTGGCTAAATCACCCATCACACGCGCTTCAATTTGTACTTTTTTAATATAAGTTTCTAATTCAATTTCATAACGTGCTTCTAACTCTGCATGTGTAAAAATGCCATTGTCCTTAAATAATTTCTTAGATTTTTCAGTCACCATGGCGTCTAATGCAACAGGGGTTGTTTTTAAATTAGGTAAGCCTCTTTTTTCTGCTTCCTTATGCCACTCTTCGCTATAGCCATCGCCTTCAAATAAAATCTTTTTACTCGATACAATGTACTTTTGAATCACCTGCATGATCGCGATTTCTTTTTTATCGCCCTTCTCAATTAAAGCGTCTACTTCTGCGGCAAATTTTACTAAGGTATCAGCAATAATGGTATTTAACACAGTCATTGGATGTCCGCAGTTGGCAGTGGATCCAACCGCACGGAATTCAAATTTATTTCCAGTGAATGCAAAAGGGGAAGTCCTGTTACGATCGGTGTTGTCAATCATTAACTCAGGAATACTTCTATGTAAATCTAATTTTAAAATCGCTTCATCTTGTTCATCAAATTTTCCACCAACTCTTGTTTCCACATCGTTTAATACTTTGGTTAAGTATTCCCCAATAAATACGGAAATGATTGCAGGAGGAGCTTCGTTGGCGCCTAATCTAAAATCATTTGAAGCCGATGCAATGGATGCTCTTAATATATCAGCATAATCATGCACTGCTTTAATAGTGTTTACAAAAAAGGTTAAAAACATCAAATTGGTCTTTGGCGTTTTACCTGGTGCTAATAAATTAATACCAGTGTCAGTCGCCATACTCCAGTTATTATGTTTGCCACTTCCGTTAATACCAGCAAATGGTTTTTCATGTAACAAAACCACCAAACGGTGACGCTTTGCAACACGCGTCATCACATCCATTAATAATATGTTGTGATCCACAGCGATATTACATTCTTCAAAAATAGGCGCACACTCAAATTGTGCAGGTGCTACTTCATTATGTCTTGTTCTTAAAGGGATGCCTAATTTGTAAGCTTCATTTTCGTAATCACGCATGAACGCATAAATTCTTTCAGGAATAGATCCAAAATAATGATCTTCCAATTGTTGTCCTTTTGCTGGTGCTGAACCAAATACGGTACGACCACATTGTACTAAATCAGGACGTGCATTCACCAATGCTTCATCAATTACAAAATATTCTTGCTCCCAACCTAAAGTAGGTACTACTTTAGAAATATTTTTATCAAAATAATTACAAACAGTAACTGCTGCTTTGTTAACTGCTTCCACTGCTTTCATCAAAGGTGCTTTGTAGTCCAATGATTCACCGGTGTAGGCAATAAATATAGTAGGTATACATAAAGTTTTACCACTTCCAATTTCAATAATAAATGCTGGTGAAGATGGGTCCCATGCAGAATATCCTCTTGCTTCAAAGGTGGCTCTTAATCCGCCATTTGGAAATGAAGATGCATCTGGTTCTTGTTGAATCAAAGCTGCGCCATCAAATTCTTCAATTGCAGTGCCATCCGATTTTAGAGTAAAAAATGAATCATGTTTTTCAGCAGTTGCGCCACTCAATGGTTGAAACCAGTGGGTAAAATGCGTTACACCTTTACTCTCTGCCCATGATCTTAATCCTGTTGCAATTTGGTTGGCCACAGCACGATCAATTTTTTTAGCCACCTTATTACTATTCACTAAGCTTTTATAAGCTTCATCACTTAAAAATTCTCTTGCTGTTTTTAAAGTAAAAACACTTTCATTAAAAATGGTCGTGATTTTATGTGCATTAACATTGGGTGTGGGTGTTACAACATGACTTACATGTTTAACGGCCTCGGTTCTAAGTGACATATACGATTAAATTTTATATTAGCAATTGAACAAAGGTAGGGGCAATAAGCTAGGAGTAATCAACAAAAAATCCCCCAAATTGGGGGATTTTGATCAAAAACCTTGTACGATTGCGAACTTAAGTCAATTTTAAACCTATTTATTGAACCTTAAACTTTTGCAGTTTTTACTGTTTTGATAATTCTGGCAGCTACTTTATAAGGGTCAGCCGCTGAATTTGGACGACGATCTTCCAACCATCCTTTCCAACCTTTTTCTACCGCACCAATTGGGATACGGATACTCGCACCTCTATCAGATACCCCGAAAGAGAAATCATGAATACTTGCTGTTTCATGTTTACCCGTTAAACGTAAATGGTTATCTGCACCATAAACATCAATATGCTCTTTTACAAATGGACGGAATGCTTCACAAATTGTATCATAAGTTTCTTTCTTACCACAAGTTCTTAAAGTGGTGTTAGAGAAATTCGCATGCATACCTGATCCGTTCCAATCTAAGGTACCTAATGGTTTGCAATGCCAGTTAATGGATACACCATAAGTCTCACCAATTCTTTCTAATAAGTAACGTGCAATCCAAATTTGATCACCTGCTTCCTTTGCACCTTTTGAAAATATTTGGAATTCCCATTGTCCTGCAGCAACTTCTGCATTAATACCTTCAATGTTCAAACCCGCGTCAATACAAGCGTCTAGATGTTCTTCGACAATATTTCTTCCGTATGCATTTTTAGCACCTACTGAACAATAGTAAGGTCCTTGTGGTCCAGGATATCCTCCTTC
>DOMR01000223.1:0-1771 GCA_003509845.1 Chitinophagaceae bacterium
TTGGTGATTATTGCGGTATGGTTTATGCCTATTTATTTAAAAAATAAAATTTACACCATGCCTCAGTTTTTACAAATGAGGTACAATGAAACGGTGTCCTTGATCATGGCCATTTTTTGGTTGTTTTTATATGTGTTTGTGAATTTAACTTCTATTTTATATTTAGGTGCCATCGCCATCAATGGATTACTACCAGGTCAAAATCATTTACATGAAATTATTGTTTGCTTAGCCATCTTCGCCGTGTTTATTACCTTGGGCGGAATGAAGGTAATCGGATATACAGATGTTATACAAGTAACTGTTTTAATTGTTGGTGGATTGGCCACTACCTATATGGCATTATCCATGGTGAGTGAAAAGTTTGGCATGGGTGGCGGAATCATATCTGGATTTACTACATTAATGCAACAAGCACCCGATCATTTTCATATGGTCATGGACAAACCCAATACTGCTTCCTCGCAGGAATATATAGATAAGTATATGATTCTTCCGGGTATTGCCATGTATGCAGCAGGCCAATGGATTTTGAATATAAATTATTGGGGATGTAATCAATATATTACACAACGTGCGCTAGGTGCTGATTTACCTACTGCACGTAAAGGAATATTATTTGCCGCTTTATTAAAATTATTAATGCCTGTCATTGTAATGTTACCGGGTATTGCAGCTTACGTACTTCACAAAAATGGACATTTAAATCATTTGGTGGGCGGTATGGATGGTGCGTACTCTGCGGTATTGGCATTTTTACCTACGGGTATAAAAGGTTTATCACTAGCAGCGCTTACTGCAGCTATAGTTGCTTCATTAGCAGGTAAATCAAATAGCATTAGTACCATTTTCACTTTAGATATTTATAAAAAATATTTTGCCAAAGAAGCGAGTGAGCAAAAGTTAGTGAATATGGGAAGATGGGTGGTTATATGCGCGATGTGTATTAGTGTAATATTCACTTGGGATGATATTTTAGGAATCGGAGGTGCAGGTGGATTTACTTTTATACAAAAGTATACCGGTTTTATTAGCCCAGGGGTATTGGTTGTATTTGTATTAGGTATGTTTTGGAAGCGTACCACAGGTACTGCAGCCGTAGTGGGTATATTAGGCGGTTTTATTTTATCCTTATTCTACAATGAATTTGCGCCGATGGTATTTGGCAATGAAACATTCTATTATACAGCGTATCCGAATAGCGCTGGTGTATATAAAATTCCATTTTTAGTGGCGATGGGTATTGCAGGAATCATAACAGCCATATTAATGGTGGTGATTACATTATTTGGACCAAAAGTAAATCCAAAAGCTTTTGTATCCGATAAGTCAATGTTTAAAGTAGATAATACCACCTTGGTATTAATCGTTTCCATATTGATGATTTTATCAGCCTTGTATATTAAGTTCTGGTAAACACTATTAGTGGTGAAAGTAGTAATCAAATAACTTTAAACAAGAAAGTTACTACCACCGAGGTTGTAATGATGAATATAAAATAGTAATTTATACTTCAAATAAAAAAGCCCTCCTCCGAAATTCGGAGGAGGGCTTTTTGCTATTGTTAATTTGTGCTGATCGATTTGATATAATCGATTTATATATCCAATTGATTCACTGCAATTATTAAACTACCGCTAGTGGTGTTTTAATACCAAGAACCATTAATTACTTTATCGCCATTTGCATTATTTTTTGCGTTTCTTCTTTTCTCATTTCTTCTGTGAATGAAAGCAGTCACAAACATTAATGGTAAAAAGATAAATGTTAA
>DOMR01000223.1:1858-3179 GCA_003509845.1 Chitinophagaceae bacterium
GCGATTAAATACATCGCAGGTACAATAAACAAGGTCATGAAAAATGCGAATATCAATCCAAATATTAAGGTCCAGCTTAATGGCTTCCAGAAGGAAACGCTATCGCCTCCAAAAAAGATATGTGGNNACTAAATAAAGTCACAAAGTTGATGTTAAATCCAATGGCGATAGGGATAAAGCCTAGGATCGCAGCCAATGCAGTAAGTAATACAGGAATAATCCTGGTTTTACCTGCTTGCACCAATGCCTCTTTTGTTTTCATGCCTCTTGCCCTTAATACATCGGTGAACTCGATAATTAAAATACCATTTTTCACAACTATACCCGCAAGTCCAACAATACCCAAGCCGGTCATAACACCAGACACTTTCATACCAAATATGGAGAATCCTAATAACACCCCAATGATACTAAATAAAATTTCTGTTAATATAATCACTGATTTAGAAATAGAATTAAACTGTAACACCAAAGTGAAAAGGATCAACATTAATGCAATGATCATTGCTTTTCCTAAAAAGCTTACTGTTTCTAATTGTTGTTGGTTTTCGCCAGTTTGTTTTATAGTAACACCTTCCTGTAAACCATTAAAATTAGAAATGTATTGTGCAATAACCGCATTTACGGAAGTGGGGTTAAATCCTTGTGCTAATAATACATTTGAACTTAATTGAATCAGACGCTTTTGATCCTTACGTCTTACACTACCTAAGGTATTGGTTGGCTCTACTTTTACTAATGAACTAATCGGAATATTTTTAACCATACCACCAGCAGCCATATCTCTAAAGGACAAACGCATGTTTAATATATCCACTAAATTTTTACGTTGCAAGCTTTCATTACGCAATTGAATCTTATATTCTTCCTTACCATCTTTAATTTTTGAAACTTCTTTTCCAAATAAAGCAGTTCTAATTTGCATACCTACTTGTGCAGATGAAACACCGGCAATTAATGCGCGCTCTCGATCCACAGTTAAAGTTAATTCTGGATTTTGTAAGTCCACATCCATTTTTAATTCTTCCACACCCGGCACCTGCACAGAATCTAAATAGTTTTTTAAACCCACTGCAGTTTTAATTAAATTATCAAAATCATCTCCTTGTATTTCAATATTAATAGGGGGTTCGGTTGGCGGACCACTTTGTTCCTGTGTTACTGATATTTCAGCACCAGGTATTCCTTTTAATTGTGCACGAATTGCATCCAAATACGGAGCGGTTGATTTACCATCTCGTTTTTCAAATTCAACAAAATTTATTTGTAATCGCCCTAATTCTGCATGCGGGCTTCGGTCACCACGCATTGGGTCACCCGC
>DOMR01000223.1:3274-4467 GCA_003509845.1 Chitinophagaceae bacterium
TTATTTACTTTGGCTTCAAGCACTTTGGTTACAGAATCAGTATATCCTACTTGTGTGCCTACAGGTAATTTTAAATAAACATATAATTGATTGGGATCACCCACAGGGAAAAATTCAATTCCTACACGACCCTTAGCAACGCTAATTCCAAATACCACAAAGGAAACCACCAACAACACAAAAGTTCCAATTAATAATTTTACGGGTCTCCATCCTGTTAATGCACGGCGTAATCCGTTTTCATACATGCGCATTAAATTAGGCAAAGTGACTGTTTGGAATTTATGAATCGCAGAAGCAATAAAATATCTATTGGCTAATACTAATACCATAAAGAATATAAGCAGGTTGCCTAAAAAAGTAAATCCAGTTAAATCCAATAAAATTCCTACGATGATTGGAATCCAAAATCCTTTTTGTTTAAATATCTTCGCCCTATTTTTTAATCTGTCTTCTTCACTTTCCTCTTCATGATTCATAAAATCAACTGCAAAAACTGGGTTCATGATAAATGCCACCAATAAGGAAGCTGTCAATGTAAATATCAACATCGTAGGTAAGTAAATCATAAACTTACCAATCAATCCTGGCCAGAAAAGTAATGGGAAAAAGGGCGCCAATGTAGTAATGGTACCAGCTAACACTGGAACAAATACTTCGCCTGCAGCCATTTTAGCAGAAACTGTGGCGGATAATTTTCCTTTGCCTTGTATAAAAATACGATGGGTATTTTCAATCACCACAATCGCATCATCTACAATAATACCCAATCCAAACAAGAGCGCAAATAGAACGATAAAGTTCAGGGTGATACTGTTTCCTACAATTAGTTCAGCACCTGGTATAAATACAAAGGCAACAAACATACTCAAAGGCACCGATAAGGCAACAAAGAAGGCGTTGGTCACACCCATGAAAAACATAAGTACAATTAATACAAGTACAAATCCAATAATAATTGAATTGACTAATTCAGTAAACGAGCTTCTAGTTCTAATGCTTTGGTCACCCGATATAACCACTTTTAAATCTGAAGGAAAATCATTCAATATGGTTTCATCCACTACTTTTTTAACCGCATCTGAAGTAGCGATTAAGTTTTCACCACTTCTTTTAATGATATTTAAGGTCATTACATTTTTACCATCTAAACGCGCATAACTTTCATTGGTCTTTACCGTATCCACAATATT
>DOMR01000223.1:4585-6149 GCA_003509845.1 Chitinophagaceae bacterium
TTACGATTCATGGTACCTACTTCCAATAAACCACCAGATAAATCTAAATTTTCACGTTGAATTGCAAAAGTGATATCATCAAAAGTGATACCCGCACTTTGCATTTTATAATTATCTACGTTAATTTGAAATTCTCTTTCAGGGGCACCTACGATATCAATTCTATTGATTTGAAAAATATTCTCCAACTTATCTTTTAATAACTCTGAATATTTGGATAACTGCACTAAATCGTAATTACCATTAATATTTACATACATAATGGGCTGCTCGCTTAAACTAATCTCAATGACCCTAGGCGCTTGTGTTAAATCATTCGGCAAATCAGACTTAGCTTTATCCACCGCATCTTTCACCTTTTGTAACGCCACATCTGTTGGCACATTGGTCCCAAACTCAATGGTAATGGCCGAAAAGTCCTGTTGGGAGTTGGAACTGAACTTTGTAATTTTCGCGCCTGTAATACCCTTGATTTGTTTTTCGATAGGAACTGTTACCAGGTTCTCAATATCCTTAGGTGAATTACCTACATAAACGGTTTGTACAAATATGGTTGGGATAATAATATCAGGAAACTGCTCTTTAGGGAGTGTCAAAAACTGGAATATACCCCCGATACTTATAAATAACATAAGTAGGTATATCGAAGTTTTGTTGGTGATACTCCAAGAAGTAGGTTTAAACTCCTTAAATTTTTCTTTTATATTTTGAATTGTCGACATGGTAATCTGTTAATGAGTTGAATGATTTATTTAGCTACTGTTGTGATAAACTGACCATCAAATAAGTTTTGGTACCCAGTAGTAATTATTGCATCTCCAATGGCTAATCCGCCTAATACTTCCATATTATCACCATAAAACTCACCTACTGTAATCATTTTTTTGCGTGCAATCATCTTTCCATTCTCGCTAATGGCTACATAAACGAATTTACCCTTTTCATCATTTTGTAAAATGTTGATGGGGATACTTAATGCATTTGCTTTAGAGTAATCTTTGATTTTTACTTGCACCAATTGATTGGGCCTAAAATCACTATTGGGTGCTAATTTAGTTTCAATAAAAAAGCTTCTGCTTAACGGATCAATCACTTTACCCATCACACTAATTTTCGTTTCAATCGTTTTTTGCATATCAGGAAAGTTTAAAGCCACATCACTACCCACACGTACTTTACCAGTATAGTTTTCAGGAACTAAAGCCGTTGCTTTTAACTTTTGAGTGTTTACAATTTTTATTTGCCCGGCGCCCATAAACATTTCTCCTACATGTATATTTACTTCCTCTGCAACGCCATCCACATCACTATAAATACTCGTATAAGCCAATTGGTCTTTAATTACGCCTACTTGTTCAGTAGCGCCTTTTAATTGACTAGCCAAGGCATCTGCATTTGTTTTAGCAGTTAACAATTGAATTTCACTGCCAATATTTTGTTCCCATAAATTCTTTTGTTTTTCATATACCGATTTTGCTAAAGCAGCTTGTGCTTTTAGTGTTTCAATATTTTGAGAAGCTGCAGCTGCGCTTTGCTTAATTAAGCTATTGTCCAACTGTAATAA
>DOMR01000223.1:6230-6785 GCA_003509845.1 Chitinophagaceae bacterium
GGTGTTATATAAGAAACACTTTCAGATTCAATTTTTCCTTGAAGCTCAATATAATGGTCAAACACCTGAGTTTTAATAGTATCGATAGAAACTAAAATAGTTTTATCAGCTTTAGCGCCGCCCATTGTTTTTATTTCTTTTTCTAGATTAGCAATGTTGATGCTAATTTCTAAAGCTTGTTTTTTTAAATTAGCCAAAGCTGTTTTTTTAGCTTCCACTGAATTTTTATCGCCACCACAAGCGACTAAAAACAATACCAATGATCCGATAATTAATGTTGCGTAATTTTTCATTATGTTTGATTTTATCATTTTATATTTTTCTGCATTTGAATTTTGCAGCGAATTTTATTTTATAATTTTCCTGTTGCTTTAAGTAAATCTACTTTCGCGATTAATGCGCTATATAAAGCGTTCATATAGTTATTTTGCGCAGTCACTAAATCCGCTTGTGAAGCTGAAATTTCAGTGTTGGAGCCTGTCCCCGTTTCAAATTTCTTTTTTGTTTGTTGATAAACCGTTTCTGCTAATTGCATATTCTTTTTTTGAAATTGCA
>DOMR01000146.1 GCA_003509845.1 Chitinophagaceae bacterium
CCCGCTTTTTGGTTGGCGTCCCAGGTATCTTTTGAAAAAGAAAGAATTTTACCCAGTGACTTCCAATCCAATAAATTTTTGCTCTCGGCGATCCAGGTTTCATACCCCTTACCATCAAAAACAATATAAGTCATATACCAAACGCCATTTTTTTTGAATATCGTTGGACTGTCCATTAATTTATTTGCGTCGGGGTGTTTAAAAACAACACCATATTTATAGGGTGTTTTAATTTCATTAAAAACCTGCGCCATCGTTTCCTTAGAAACAATGGTATTATATTTTTGGGCGCCAGCTGATTGTTTTTTATTTTGCGCAGCTGCGAACAAGTGCAATACAAGCAGGAGCAAAAAGAGCAAATTTTTAAGCAACATAATGATTGGAATTTGAAAATTAAAAAGCCCTCAACTTACGTTGAGGGCCGTGTGGCACCACCCGGGCTCGAACCGGGGACACAAGGATTTTCAGTCCTTTGCTCTACCAACTGAGCTACAGCGCCATCCTTTTTTCATCCACCCGCGCGCTTTTCAACGATTGGGTCGCAAATATAGGCAGGGAATCTTATAATTCAAAAAACCAAGCCCACATTATGCCTAATATATTAGTACTCACAGTTTTTAGGGGTTCTTGCAAATGGAATTACGTCTCGAATATTTGTCATTCCGGTTACAAACTGTACCATTCTTTCAAATCCTAAGCCAAATCCTGCGTGGGGCACAGAGCCAAATCTTCTTGTATCAAGGTAATAGCTCATCTCCTGTAATGGTATATGCATGGCGTTCATTCTAGCCTCTAGTTTTTCTAAACGCTCTTCCCTTTGGGATCCACCCACAATCTCACCGATACCCGGCGCCAAAATATCCATGGCCGCTACCGTTTCCTTGCCTAGTTCACATCCATCATTCATACGCATATAAAAAGCTTTAATTGCAGCAGGATATCCTGTAACAATCACTGGTTTTTTAAAATGCTGCTCCACCAGGTATCTTTCATGTTCACTTTGTAAATCAATTCCCCATTTAATATCGTAAGTGAATTTCTTTTTTTTGTAGTGCGTGCTGTTTAATAAAATTTCAATCGCTTCGGTATAAGTAATTCTTTCAAATCCGTTTTCAACAACAAATTTTAATTTTTCAATTAATCCAAGTCCACTTCTTTTTTCCGTCGGTAATTGTTTTTCTTCCTCTGCCAAACGTGTATCTAAAAATTGTAAATCGTCAATATTATTTTTCATCACATAAGCAATTAAATGCTTAATGAAATCTTCAGCCAAGTTCATATTGTCTTCTAAATCATTAAAAGCAACTTCGGGTTCAATCATCCAAAACTCTGCTAAGTGTCTGGTGGTGTTTGAATTTTCAGCACGGAAGGTGGGGCCAAAAGTGTAAATGTCTGAAAACGCCATGGCGCCTAGCTCTCCTTCTAGTTGACCACTCACAGTTAAGTTAGTGCTCTTACCAAAAAAGTCCTGTGTAAAATCAATTTCACCAGCATCATTTTTAGGTGCACCTTCCAATGGAAGTGTGGTTACGCGAAACATTTCTCCCGCACCCTCTGCATCCGAACTTGTAATAATGGGTGTATGTAAATATAAAAATCCGCGATCGTTAAAAAACTGATGCACTGCAAATGCAAGTGAATGTCTAATTCTAAAAACAGATCCAAATGTATTGGTTCTAAAACGCAGATGCGCTTTTTCTCTTAAAAATTCAAGGGAATGTTTTTTGGGTTGTAAAGGATATTTTTCAGCATCACTATCGCCTAATATTTCTATGCTGGTTGCTTTTACTTCTACCGTTTGGCCCTTACCCAAACTTTCAACTACAGTTCCGGTAATTTTTAATGACGCACCGGTGGTGATTCTTTTTAAGATAGCGTCGTCAAATTCACCCAAGGAAGCAACGATTTGGATGTTGGCATTGGTACTGCCATCATTTAAAGCAATGAACTGATTGTTTCTAAAAGTGCGTACCCATCCCATCACCACCACTTCGGTGCCCGTTGCGGTACCTGATAACAATTGCTTAATTTTAATTCGTTGGTTGAACATATTTGTATTTTCGAATGGCAAAGATAATCCGTTTCAATGGCGAATTGACCCGTTTTAGACATAAAAACACATAAAAAATTGTTTTTTTGTTAAAAATCTGCTTAACATTGCAGTAGCAACGCGCCAAAGCATTCATTTATTATTATTGGCTTGCTACACAAATTTCCCTTATTCAATTTTTTGGTCACTATTATTAAGACCAACATTTCAAAAAAAGTTCTCAAATTACCCCAGCTCTTGATTCGATTTTTAAATAAACCATAGTTACACAGTGCAAGAAAAAGACGACAAACCAAAAAGGGGGCGCAAAGTTGTTGCCACCCCAGCCGCAAAAGCTGCTCCAGCTGCTAGTTCCGAAAAAAAGACCGCTACAAAAAAAGCAGTTCCTGCAAAAAAAGCAGGGCCCGTTAAAGACAATAGCGAGGATGACAAAGCTTCAAAAATAGCGCAAGCATTATTTGGCGACGAAAGTGCGACAAGTGCTGAAGCGCCTAGTCAAGCTTCCCCTGCAGCTGAAAGCAACGAGCAGTCTGGTCAAACCAATCCTTCTTCCCAGCCTGGACAAGGTGCACCCGCTAATGGCGGTGGTCAAAATGGCCCGAACCATCCAGCGCAACGTTACCCGCAACCTAAAAAGGAGCCGGTATTTAATGTTGAGTTTGATGGCGTAATTGAAACCGAGGGTGTTTTGGAAATTATGCCAGACAATTTTGGCTTTCTACGATCTTCAGATTACAACTATTTATCTTCTCCTGATGATGTATATGTTTCTCCTTCTCAAATAAAATCATTTGGATTAAAAGTGGGTGATACGGTTCACGGAACGGTTCGTGTTCCGCGCGAGGGTGAAAAATATTTTGCTTTGACCAAAGTGCATCAAGTGAATGGAAAAAATCCAGATGAAATTCGGGATCGTATTCCATTTGATTATTTAACACCGATCTTTCCTTATCAAAAATTAAATTTATATACGGCTGCGAATAATTATAGTACGCGTATCATGGATTTATTTACGCC
>DOMR01000140.1:0-2871 GCA_003509845.1 Chitinophagaceae bacterium
ACACATCCTGCATTTGAGGAAGCTGCTAAAAAAGTTGCGGATCGAATTGCTTCTTTGAAAAATATTAATGGCAAACAATCTGTAGAAAGTTTCCATAAGCGTTTAGGTAAAATTATTTGGAATGAGTGCGGTATGTCAAGAAGCGAAGCTGGATTAAAACAAGCTATTGCCGATGTACAAGCATTGAAAAAAGAATTCTGGAGTGATGTTAGAATCCCAGGTGAAATAAATGAATACAATCCTGAATTAGACAAAGCCAACCGCGTTGCTGACTTTATTGAACTAGGAGAATTAATGTGTGTAGACGCTTTAAACAGAAATGAAAGCTGTGGTGGACACTTTAGAGAAGAATATCAAACACCAGACGGTGAAGCGTTGAGAGACGACGAAAACTTTATGTATGTTGCTGCATGGGAAAATAAAGGCGAGCATGATTGGACACTACATAAAGAGGAATTAAAATACGAAGTGATTAAACCAAGTCAAAGAAACTATAAATAAGATTAAATAAATACAGCAATAATTTATACGATATGTCACATACTACAATGAATTTAAAAGTTAAAGTTTGGCGTCAAAAAAATGCAACAGCACCAGGTGCTTTTGTTACTTATGATGTTGCAGGAATTTCAGATGAAATGTCTTTTTTAGAAATGTTAGATGTTTTAAATGAAAGATTAATTACTGAAGGTGGCGAACCCATTGCTTTTGATCATGATTGTCGTGAAGGAATTTGCGGAATGTGTTCTTTATATATTAATGGAAAGCCACACGGTCCTTGGCAAGCAAACACCACCTGTCAATTGCACATGCGTGCGTTTAAAGATGGCGAAACTATTGTGATTGAACCATGGAGAGCTAACTCATTCCCTATTGTTAAGGATTTAACCGTGGATCGTTCTGCATTTGACAGAATCATTCAAGCAGGTGGATATATTAGTGTGAATACAGGAAACGCAGTAGATGGCAATAGCCTTCCAATTGAAAAAGCAAAAGCAGATGATGCCTTTGCTGCTGCAATGTGTATTGGATGTGGCGCCTGTGTTGCTGCATGTAAAAATAGTTCTGCGATGTTATTTTTAAGTGCAAAGGTTTCTCATCTTGCCTTATTACCACAAGGAGATCCAGAAAGAAAAACAAGGGTATTAAGCATGGTGGCGCAAATGGACAAAGAAGGTTTTGGATCATGTACCAATACAGGTGCTTGTGAAGCAACATGTCCTAAAGAAATATCTATTGCAAACATTGCCAGATTAAATAAAGAATATTTAGGCGCAAGCTTAACTGCTGAATAGTGGCAAACACTTTTTTTCAGTTTAAAAAATTTATCGTGCATCAGGCGCATACTTCAATGAAAGTATGTACTGATGCATGTTTGTTTGGTGCATGGGCTGCCAGCGACCCACAAGTAATGAATGCACATAAAATATTAGACATCGGTGCTGGAACCGGTTTATTAAGTTTACTACTTGCGCAAGCAAACAATAATGCTACAATTACTGCTGTTGAAATTGAACCCGCTGCCGCAATAGAAGCCGCTAGTAATTTTAAACTAAGTCCTTGGGCTGACCAACTAAACTTAGTACACGATGATATCCGAAATTTTGGCAACCATGCAAACACCGTTTATGATATTATCATCACTAATCCACCATTTTACGAAGGCGATTTAAAATCACCGGATGAAAATAAAAATACGGCAGCGCATAGTACTGCACTTCCCTGGAAGGTGTTAATTGAAAACGCAACAAAATTACTAAGTAAAGGCGGAAGTTTTTTTGTATTAGTACCTACCCTTCGCGCCTACACGATGCAAAAGCTTTGCGACAACAATGGTTTACAATTAGTGGCGGAAGTTTTAGTACACAATACGGCTAAAAATTTACCCATACGTGCCATGCAAAAATTCACTAAGCAGCATGCGGGACAAATGGATACAGAAAAAACAAATGATATTTCGCAGGTAAAAAGAACAAAAATATTTATCAAGGATGCAGACAACAACTACAGCCCTGAATTTAATGTATTACTCAAGGACTATTACCTGCATTTGTAATCAGTAAAAATTTCCTTGAATAATAAGTCCCATACCTTCCATTATCCTACTTTTACAAAGTATACAATACCTAAAAGATGAACTATTTTGAATTATTTGGATTGCCTATTGGTTTTCAGGTAGATACTGCAAAGCTTAGGCAGGCCTATATGGAACTGCAAAGAACCTCGCATCCAGATAAGTTCACCCAATCGAGTTCAGAAGAACAAGAGAACGCTTTAGAAAAGTCGGCCATCGCCAACAAGGCCTTTACCTTACTTAACAATAAAGAACTTATACTTCCCTATCTATTGGAGGTCATGGGATATATGGAAGCGGATGAGAAATATGCTTTAAGCCCTGATTTTCTAATGGAAATGATGGATCTAAATGAAGCTTGGATGGACGCCGATACGGATACCGATAAACATACAGTAACTGAACAAGTTAAAACCATACAAAATGCAATTTACACACCTGTTAAAGCAATTTTGGAGGGTAATTCGATCAATATTACCAAAGAAGCAATGCTGCAAGTAAAGGAGTACTACTATAAGAAAAAATACCTAGATCGTATTTTGGCAGATTTTCGTTAATGATGTAATATTGCACCCCTGCCCAGATGGCGGAATTGGTAGACGCACTAGACTCAAAATCTAGCGTTCGCAAGGATGTGCAGGTTCGATTCCTGTTCTGGGCACAAACGCCTCGACACGCAAGTGTCGGGGCGTTTTTAATTTATGGCGATTCGAGCTCGCTCGAAAAAGCAAATAAATAAAAACGCCCTGCAATCACGCAACGCGGGATTGTTGAGGCTTTGGGTACGCCCCTCGTAG